>NZ_JAKKOM010000140.1:0-553 GCF_021739525.1 Klebsiella sp. 2019SCSN059
GACGATAACAGACGGTTTCACTGTAGGGGATACCCTCAAACGTCAGCGTAAAGCTACTTTTGCGCGAACCGCTGGTGCGCACCGTGGTGATGACGATGCCTTCCCTGACGGCATCGGGAAGCGTGCCGTCCGTTTCCAGTACCTGACCCGGAGCCAGATGAGGGCTGGAGGAGTGCCCGCTGACGCGATACTGCGCGTTCAGAATGCGTTCGTGACGCAGACGGGCGAAGTATGCCCCGGACTCTGTACTTTCCGTATCACCCGCCGTCAGGAAGGGTTCCGCGTAATGGTACGTTTCCCCGGCGGTGATCCCTTCCTGACTGCTGATACTTTCCGTACTGTCCTGCGGCGTCAGCGCTTCCCGGTAGTTGTAGTCCCGGGTGGCCACCCTTCCGCTCACAACATTGTATACAGCCTGAATATCCCAGATGCTCTCCTGCCCGCTGTCACTCATCCCGGCCTGGTTGCGTAACGGCAGCGTGATGCCAAATTCATACTGCTCCTGGCTGTCCTGGAAAATCACCACGTCCTGTTCAAGACGGCCGTCCATTTC
>NZ_JAKKOM010000141.1:0-529 GCF_021739525.1 Klebsiella sp. 2019SCSN059
CCCTCGCGGTCAGGTCGTGCACTGTATTAATGAGATGACGAAGATCACGACCGAGGCGGTCCAGCTTCCATACGACCAGCGTGTCTCCGGGTCGTAGTGCTTTCAGACAGGCTGTAAGTCCAGGACGCTCTTCTCGTTTGCCCGATGCCCGGTCCTCATAAAAATGTGCGGCATCAACACCTGCGGCGATCAGTGCATCACGTTGTAAATCATTCGTCTGCGAACCATCCGCTTTTGACATCCGAATATATCCGATGAACATATTTCCTCTGTCACATATACGTTGGTTTGAGGCGGCGCTTCGGCCACGATTGCATTGACCTCTGGAAATGTATCTCAACCAGCTTCATAAACAAAGCGTCTTGAACGCTATCAGATTTTGAAAAAGGAACATGTATGCCGCGTCGCGTCACTCTAACCGATCGGCAGAAAGACGCGCTGTTGCGCTTGCCGACTTCACAGACGGATTTGCTCAAGCACTATACGCTGAGTGATGAAGACCTTGGGCATATCAGGCTGCGTCGGCGCG
>NZ_JAKKOM010000142.1:0-511 GCF_021739525.1 Klebsiella sp. 2019SCSN059
TCAAACGTTAGACGGCAAAGTCACAGACCGCGGGATCTCTTATGACCAACTACTTTGATAGCCCCTTCAAAGGCAAGCTGCTTTCTGAGCAAGTGAAGAACCCCAATATCAAAGTTGGGCGGTACAGCTATTACTCTGGCTACTATCATGGGCACTCATTCGATGACTGCGCACGGTATCTGTTTCCGGACCGTGATGACGTTGATAAGTTGATCATCGGTAGTTTCTGCTCTATCGGGAGTGGGGCTTCCTTTATCATGGCTGGCAATCAGGGGCATCGGTACGACTGGGCATCATCTTTCCCGTTCTTTTATATGCAGGAAGAACCTGCATTCTCAAGCGCACTCGATGCCTTCCAAAAAGCAGGTAATACTGTCATTGGCAATGACGTTTGGATCGGCTCTGAGGCAATGGTCATGCCCGGAATCAAGATCGGGCACGGTGCGGTGATAGGCAGCCGCTCGTTGGTGACAAAAGATGTGGAGCCTTACGCTATCGTTGGCGGCAATCC
>NZ_JAKKOM010000143.1:0-480 GCF_021739525.1 Klebsiella sp. 2019SCSN059
ATCGAATTTATCGGAGCGCAGCTTGGCCTGGGTGCCGACGATCTCGTAGACTATGCTGCCCGCGAGGAAACACGGCACGAGCATCTTGCCGAGTTACGGGGGCTCTACGGCTTCCGCACCTTCTCCGGGCGTGGTGCGAGCGAGCTGAAGGAATGGTTGTTCCGAGAAGCGGAGATGGCGGTGTCGAACGAGGATATCGCCCGTCGCTTCGTAGCCGAGTGCCGACGCACCCGCACTGTCCTTCCCGCGACATCCACGATCGAGCGGCTTTGTGCCGCGGCTCTCGTCGATGCCGAGCGACGCATCGAGACGAGGATCGCCATTCGTCTGCCTATGTCGATCCGAGAACAGTTGCTGGCATTGCTCGAGGAGACGGCTGATGATCGGGTGACCCGTTTTGTGTGGCTGCGCCAGTTCGAGCCTGGCTCGAACTCTTCGTCGGCCAACCGGCTGCTCGACCGGCTCGAATATCTGCAACGC
>NZ_JAKKOM010000144.1:0-448 GCF_021739525.1 Klebsiella sp. 2019SCSN059
ACTGCCGGACATCAGCGCTATCTCTGCTCTCACTGCCGTAAAACATGGCAACTGCAGTTCACTTACACCGCTTCTCAACCCGGTACACACCAGAAAATCATTGATATGGCCATGAATGGTGTTGGATGCCGGGCAACCGCCCGCATTATGGGCGTTGGCCTCAACACGATTTTACGTCACTTAAAAAACTCAGGCCGCAGTCGGTAACCTCGCGCATACAGCCGGGCAGTGATGTGATTGTCTGCGCTGAAATGGACGAACAGTGGGGCTACGTCGGTGCTAAATCACGTCAGCGCTGGCTGTTTTACGCGTATGACAGGATACGGAGGACGGTTGTGGCGCACGTCTTCGGTGAACGCACTCTGGCCACACTGGAGCGTCTTCTGAGCCTGCTGTCGGCCTTTGAGGTCGTGGTATGGATGACGGATGGCTGGCCGCTGTATGAATC
>NZ_JAKKOM010000145.1:0-428 GCF_021739525.1 Klebsiella sp. 2019SCSN059
ATTTCAGTGACCAGGCTCCGCACCCAGGTGTTCAGCTCCAGCTCCAGCAGGCGCCGGTCCTTGGTGGTGCCGATATTCTCGCGCTGGATCATCTTCAGGTAGTGCGCGATGCGCGACAGCAGGAAGATATAAGGCAGACGCGCGTTGATGCGGCTGTTGGCGGTAGCGTCGGCGGTATCGTACAGCGCCGGTTTTTGCGCGGAGTTGGCCGAGAAGAAGCAAGCGTAATCGCGATTTTTGTAGTACGACAGTGGAATGAAGCCCAGGCTGGCGAACTCAAACTCCCGTGTTTCCGGGATCATCACCTCGGAAGGGATCTTCACCTGATTGCCGGTGCCCAGATCGTACAGATGGATGGGCAGATCTTTCACCGCGCCGCCGGCCTGCGGGCCGCGGATCTGCACGCACCAGCCGTTATTGACAAAGCT
>NZ_JAKKOM010000146.1:0-386 GCF_021739525.1 Klebsiella sp. 2019SCSN059
GCGGCTATCGTGCTGTGGAACACGGTGTACCTGGAACGCGCCACCCAGGGGTTGGTCGAGGCCGGCAAGCCGGTGGAGGGGCCCGCTTGGAAAACGGAATATCCTACGTTAAGCCTGTTTTTTATACAGACTGCTATCTACTGAGCGTAACGAACGGTATTTTCCCTGTTCCAGCTTGAGGTTTGTTCGCCAGACGTAATCTCCACTCAAGTTGATGTGTTCCCATCCCAGCGGGGACAGATGAGAAATCAGCTGTTCATTTAGTGGGATCCCTTTTCGCTTCAGAGAATCTATGGCTCTTTCTATATAGGGGTCTGACGCTCAGTGGAACGAAAACTCACGTTAAGGGATTTTGGTCATGAGATTATCAAAAAGGATCTTCACCT
>NZ_JAKKOM010000147.1:0-386 GCF_021739525.1 Klebsiella sp. 2019SCSN059
TACGGCGATAAAAAATCCCCTTGAGCAGGCACACTCAAGGGGAAAATACTACATAACATCATTGCTGTGTGCGTCTTTGCGCTCGTCTATCTTCCAAGAAGATGCCTAAAGCTTCCAGATATTTCTGGTCTGAGCAGTTAAAACATTGGGTCGGTAGCCGATGTAATAGGAGAGGGTGAAGACGATTTATAAATATTTCCCTGCTCAATGTTGCCAGTCGAATTGAGGCATCAATGCGTTACGTCAGCGCTGATCATTGATAGCCACTGCCAATATTGATCTGCTGCACACATGCATTTACTGTATTTATATACAGTGTGCGCCGGGAGACCGGTAGAGATCAAGGGGTGAAAGTCCCCGACCATTGAAGGACCAGCAATCCACAA
>NZ_JAKKOM010000148.1:0-371 GCF_021739525.1 Klebsiella sp. 2019SCSN059
TGATATGGCTCAGTTGGTAGAGCGCACCCTTGGTAAGGGTGAGGTCCCCAGTTCGACTCTGGGTATCAGCACCACTTCTTTTCTCTCCTTCCCTGTTTCTCTTCTGTTATGTTCATTCAACAAGTCGGGCATGTTGCCTGGTTGATGTGGTGATATCACCGATTTATCCGTGTCTTAGAGGGACAATCGATGTCTAAAGAAAAGTTTGAACGTACAAAACCGCACGTTAACGTCGGTACTATCGGCCACGTTGACCATGGTAAAACAACGCTGACCGCTGCCATCACTACCGTACTGGCTAAAACCTACGGTGGTTCCGCTCGCGCATTCGACCAGATCGATAACGCGCCGGAAGAAAAAGCTCGTGGTAT
>NZ_JAKKOM010000149.1:0-370 GCF_021739525.1 Klebsiella sp. 2019SCSN059
TTGTCGGCACCCAGGCGGTGCTCAACGTCCTGACCGGCGAGCGCTACAAAACCATCGCGAAGGAGACCGCCGGGATTTTGAAAGGTGAGTACGGCCACACGCCGGCGCCGGTGAACGCCGCCCTGCAGGCCCGGGTGCTCGACGGCGCCGACCCGGTGACCTGCCGCCCGGCGGACCTGCTGAAGCCGGAGCTGGCGCAGCTGGAAGCCGATGTGAAGCGCCAGGCGCGGGAGAAGAATATTCAGCTGGCGGAGAACGCCATCGACGACGTGCTCACCGTGGCCCTGTTCCCCCAGCCCGGCCTGAAGTTCCTCGAAAACCGCCATAACCCGGCAGCCTTTGAACCGGTGCCGCAGGTGGAAGCCGCGCA
>NZ_JAKKOM010000014.1:0-125190 GCF_021739525.1 Klebsiella sp. 2019SCSN059
TGTAGTATTTTCCCCTTGAGTGTGCCTGCTCAAGGGGATTTTTTATCGCCGTATTGTACTGGCAAATATTTGTAAATCGTCTTCACTCCCACGCCTGTCACATCAGCCACCTGCTGCCGGGTTGCGCCGTTCTCCAGCATCCGTCTCGCACGATCGACAACCTCCGGTGTCATTACCCGCCGTCGCCCGCCTATGCGCCCCTGCTCTCTCGCCGCAGCCAGGCCAGCGCGGCAGTTACGGTAATTTCCATTACTGGAGCCGGGACGATAACGCCCCGGCTTCAGGCTTGATGAATTTTTTAGCGGGATTAACTGGCATTTTCCAGTGATTGCTGCAGAGAGGTTTCCCCTTCATCCAGAGGACTGCCCGTGCCGGAGTAAGTGAATGCATGCTCGCCGTATCCGGGCATCTCTCCGCCAGGAACAGCGATGCTGTAGCGTATCGTACAGCGGTCTGCACTCAGCGATATAATTGATACCGCTGAGTACGTTACGTCGATGCTCTCCTGAGCGATTTGCAGCGCTGCGCCGCCCAGTGACGGATACGTTTTTAATGGCGTGACGGTTTTTGATAGCGTAAAACCCATAGTTATTACCTCACACAAAATGTATTTCGATTGAATAGGCTGTATACAGCGAATTGTTATTACTGGAATTTAAATAAATCGCGTGTTCGCCTGCTGACAACTGCGCAATATGCTCCATATAATTCGATGCATCTGTTGCGGTATTCACTGAATCCGCAGTCAGCCACGCTATCAGGTAGTCCGCCGTGGTGCCGTCCGCAGTGACCAACATATTCCCCGTCTGACTCAGGCCAATTGTTCTGACCAGAACCTTGCTGACCCGCATGGTTTTTGGCAGCAATATTTTGCTGGCGTAATTTGGGTTTGAGACGCTGGCGCGTGCTGTTAGCGAGTTCACCCTGACTATCTGTGTTGGCTCGAATGCGGCGGCAAAATATTTAGCATTCGCCACCTGGACATATGACGTGGCGCCGTCATTATATTTGTTCCCGGCCACTTTATATCCGTAGGTTGACCGGTTGAAATCAAACCAGACCGCGGCTCCCGTTATTGAGTTATCCAGATATTTTTCGTGGGCATCGCCGTTCGCAGCTGTGGCGTATGTCGTCGTCGTTTTCAGGGCGGTATTAATCCCCGTAATGACGTTTTTTGAAATCTCCACTCCGTCACAGGAACCCACGACGGTACTGTCAGAAACCCTGACTCCCTGGCAACTGGATTTGGTAAACGCCGTCCCGGTGTGGATTAAATCGTACTGTTCAACCCCCGTCAGAGCTTTGTCAACCGTAACAACCAGAACCCCTCTCTGCTGTGTATCACGATACACGCCCCACCGGGTAACTGATGTATCCAGGGCGATACTCGTTATCGTATATAACACCCCATTAATATAGAACGTACTGCCAGCCGACAATGAAGCAAAACGGTTAAACGCGTAGGTATAAAATTGCTTATCTGCCACAACCTGCAACACGATATCCCACGGGTCATACTGAATGTCCTGCGTAAATTCATCATCGACGACTAAGGTGTTGAAGGCCCCGAGGTAGCCCTGAACCGAATCTGCAGGTAGCGATTGCACACAATTGTAAATTTCATTGTGTGCAATGAAATTCCCTGACTGATTGCCATATACCGTATTCCTGTTAACGCCGTATATTCCTCGATAACAGTTGTAAATCTTATTATCCATTATCTGCGTATTGGATATATTCCATGCCAGAACAATGCCGACCCCTGATTTTTTTATAACATTATATGAAACAATATTATTATCACCGATCACATCGGCGAATCCATTCTCGCATTCAACACCATCTAAACAGATGTCTTCAATCTCACAGTGAACAACCTTGCAATGACTACTCTTACGAAAAATGTTAATACCACTCTGGCGAGCTACATCACGCACTGTTGAATACTGCACCGTACCATTTGTACAACTCTCACCATGTATTCCGTAATCCCAGGTGTGTAAGACGTTCACATTGTTCAGTAGATAGGTATCAGTATTATAAATCAGGATACCCTTATCCCCAGGCTCTGTACGACCAACCTCATCTACTGTCTGGTCGTTCATTTTGGAGCCGATAACTCTAACACCATCGACAGTTAAATTATCGCAATTATCAAACCAAACTACAGCATTATACCAGCGGCTGTAGATTTCCCAGTCATCACGACGCTCTTTAGCGGAGATGGTAAACCCGTCATGAGAATTGATAGTCAGATTTGCCGTATCACTTTTATGGATAGCACCAGTGACCTGATGATACCCATATCCCTCCAGGGTGAAACCGTCCTCCAGTACGTCAAATAACGCACGCATCCTTTCAGTGACGTCAGCCCCATCCCCACCAGTCAGGCCCGCATCATGGGTTGACAGGGTTTTATTTTTTATTTTTCGGCACCACCCGTTAAAAATAGTCACGCCATTATTAACTGCTGACAACGAACTGACGTAATAGAATTCTCCGCCGCCCAGAGGTTCGTCATTAGCCGTTAATTCATAATAGGAATCCAGTAAGACCCTCTCACCATCATTACCTGGGAGGGCCGCCAGTGCTGCAACGCTGCTAACCTGACCAACCAGTTTAAAGCCGTCGCCTGAACCCAGGTTTTGGCGAAGCGTATCGCCATCCATCAGAACGAAGTGAGTCACATCATTCGCAAAGCTGGTTGCGTCGGTGCCGGTCGTCGTAAATCCGACATCTGTAGTGGCATTCAGGCGGTAGTACTGATCGTTATACCGGATGTACTGGTTACGGGCACTGAACTGAAACGGTCCGTCTTCATAGTCGCCCAGGAACACGTAACCGGAGCTATCAAGAAAAGCCTGGAATCGGTTTTCTTTATCAGCCTGGGAGGCATCAAAAGTGGTTTCCTGTTCGACTATCTGGGTGGAAAAACGAGACTCAAAGTCACTCAGTTTTACCGTAAACGCAGACTCCAGTCCGAACCATGACATACGGCTACGACCGAGCCGATCACTCCAGAAAGAGGATGTAATATCGTTCAGGGCAAGGTCCAGATTCTGAGCGTTATCAAAAACGTTGCGCATGTCTGCCGACGGGACCGGATCCCGCGTTAAATAAAATGGCATAGGGGTATTACCTCAGAAACAGATCAGGCAGGAATTTCAGGCCAGGCGATATCGGGAGCGGTAGATGTATCAATGCGGCTTAAAGCGACGCGGTATTTTTTCCACGCAGTCAGCTGCATGACTTCTTCATTGGTCTGGATACCAAGCTCTACAGCGTCGTTTAGAGGGGCTATTTTTGCGTTTGCCTCTCGCATCAACTCGGTTAACAGATCAATAGCACTACTCACTTCAGCCTGGTGTTTAGCTTCCGCGTCGTTAACCCAGTTTTCTCCATCCCATTTTTGATAGCTGCCAGTAGGGGCTTTCGTCGTTACCCCTTCTGGCAGTTCTCCGAGTGCTGAAATCTCAATAGATTCTCCAGATACTGTGCTGTATACGGTTTTTCCGCGATGGTCCTCAATAAGAGACCACAGCCCAGCAGCTATATTGAAAACCGCTGCTTCTCCGGGCCCTATTTCTGGCGGTGTTATTTGGGTGCAGCAGGCTGGCAATCCAGTGTGAGGCGGGATTGACAACTCTTCAAAGCCCGCCAACTCCCCCGTGTCGTCACTGATATGATAAACGGTTACAACCTGAGTTTTATCCGACATTTCAAAAGTCATTATGCGAGCCTCACGATGTAGTTGAATGCGATGTTTTTAACGGTGTTTTCTGCATTACCAGTAGCATCGACAGTGATGGTATGTGAGTGGGCCCCAATTACTACAGAGTGTGTATGTGCGCCTGCAGTAGATGTCACACCAAAATTATTCCCACTATTATTGCCAACCTCCTGATCACTTCCCCCCTGTTTCTGCATAGCAGATCCCCACGTGTGGGAGTGGTCACCGTTACTACTCGTGACTTTAGTTCCAAGATCTGTTGATGAGGCAGATGCTGTGTGCGAGTGGGATTTAACACCATCTTGCTCCTGTGATAGCACCGCACGCCCGGTAGCTGGTTTCCCTTTAATGGTCCAGTTACGCATGTCTGGAATGACACCTGACGGGTAAGCTGTAGCCAGTAACGGATATGCCGTCGGACTAAATGTTTGCCCCTGCATAAATGCGAAGTTTCCCTCTGCGGGTAGACTATCTGAGGGCCAAGGGATGGGGGTTCCAACTGGAAGCGCACTCCGCGCAACAGAATTAACTGACATGGTAATCAGGGATACAAGCTTTGCTGTGTCACCATCATCAAGCACATCCTCTCCGGTTGTCTCAGCCATGAACTGAGCTAAGACGCTCGCCATAACGGTCCCCTGCCGCAGGGCTTTATTAATCTGGGCGGCCCTGGCCAGCCCTGCAGTAAATCCTGTAGAAAGGGCGATCAAACCTTCCCATTCCGTCTGTGATGTCACATTTGAGCCAGATGCAATGGCAAATGGTTTAAAGTTGTTAACTGGCATCAGAAATTTTCTCCCCATGCACCGGACTCAAATCCAGCGATATAGTCGTTTTCGACATCAAAACCAAAGAATTTATATCCATTAGAGGGCGTAACCGTTTCTCTAACTCTTACTCCGGCCGCTTTTACCGTAAGGAGGCCAGCACGAACCACAAAAACAAACTCAGCGGGAAGTTTATCTATTGGGTTAATGTCATATCGCGATGGTGTGTAATCATCAGGAAGAGAAATAAAGGGACCACGATTCATACCTGAATCAAATATCAACCGGTCTGTTACAGACATTAAATATTCAGAATCAATGACGATGAGCACTGAGATCGTCATATCCTGATTATCGAGGATGATCATTTTAATCCCAGTACCAGCGAGCGCTGTTTCCAGAATGTCTGGCAGCGTTCCGTTCTGACCATTCCAGTTATTAATACCCACCCTGGCCTTTAACACGACCCGGTACACGTCATCACTCAGGTATGTTATTGCGTCAGAAGACTGGTACGGACCAAGCCAGATCCCCTGGTCCCAGCCCACTCGTTCTTTGTCCCATTCAAGGAAAACACCAGATATCGGCGCGGCAACAGTCCGGGCTACTCCAATCCATTTACCAAGAATATCAAGTTGTGCCCCTACGCCAGTATCTATGTCGAACGCAGAGATAAGACCGGACACTGAACCAGACACATCAATTAGCGGCCTTGTCGACAGGTCAACATGTTTTAAAAATTTTGGTTTTCCTGCATGGTAGTTGGAAATAAGTTCGGTGTATTTGCTCATGCTGTCACCGTTATCTCTATATTTTCCACGCTACATGAAACAGCCTCGTCATATACGACTGTGACATTAGCTGCTGCGACGGACTCAGCCGACCGGCCTATTAACAGCTCCATAATGTCGTAATATCGCGCATTCCCACCGCTTACTACGCCGAGATTCGCCGGGGAATAAACCCTGCTCAGCAGCACACCATCACCAATGGCGAGAGAGTTAATGTACGAAGCCACAGCGGCTTTCATTTCATCGCCAATGTCGGAGGTGTAGCCAGTTAACGCCTTCAGGGTAATTGACACGTATACCGGAACATCTACTGGGCGAGAGAAGCGAATGGTATAAGGGTTTCCATACTTATCTGTGACTACCACGGCAGTCGTGCCGTAGGTGGAAACTCCCTGCCCCTTCACGCTTCGGATGGTATTGGCAATTTCTGTTGCATCCCCACCCTCAACGACAGCAGAGATAGAATGCTCTGGTAACCCGTTAGCGTCCGTTGTCTCGGTATCATTCTCAAACAGCTTGTGACGGGTTACGCCTTCAACGTTAGCAATCGCACCATCGACCGCGTCAAACGGCGTGAGAGAGGCCAGCGCGACGCTTTGCGACTGCCTTAAGCGTAGCTGCGCATCCGTCTCTGCAGCAACACCTACCGTGGCCGCCAGCGGGTTAGTCACCGAAGACCATCCGCGCGTCGGCGTATTGATTCCGTTTACCGATCCCGCCACCGCAGCTACTGCACCAGCATTCGCACACGTGGCCGTCGCCACCACAGTGCCATCAGAGCCAATAACCACCGTTGCAGGCAGATTCCACACCACGCTGTTTGTGTCGCGTACCGAGCCATTGGTAATGGTTGTGCCGATAGTGCCGGTCAGCAGCAGATCGACAGTTGAGTTAGTCGCTGCACGCCGGGTGATGCCGTTAATTTTAACGTTGCTCGTCAGTGCGTCACCCAGGGCCGTCGCCGGCGAGAATGACCTGTAAACCGAGATGGCCGTGTTATTGGCGTCGTGAATGGCCAGCGCAACCAGCGCTACCATCTGGCCGTCTTTGCTGTCCGGGTCGAGATAGGCATCACTGCCATAAATCTGCTGAAAATAGCCGGTGATGGTGTCCAGAACGGTCTGATAGTCGGGCGCACTTATCCCCTCAGCGGTTACCGTTGCCGATAAGCCGAGTGTGTCGAGGTCCAAAGACATTACGCCTCCGAAGTTACTGTGGTTGTCCCGTAGATGGTTTCCACCGTTGCTGTGAACGTTATACGGCGCGTGGTACCGTCAACGGTGGTGTTAAATGCAGTGATTGAGCTAACCCCCTGCGTTTCGAGGATCCGCTTACGGATAGCGAGGTTGTAGGTATCCGGCTTTTGCTTACCCAGAACGGACTGAATCCACGGGGTTCCCTCCGTGGTATCGAGGAACCACTGCCCGTACCAAAGCAGAAAGCGCGTTTTAATGGCCTGCGCGACAGCCTCGGGGGAGTTAACCAGCCAGGTATCATCACCCTGACCGAAGGTATAATCCCCATCATCATCTTCTCGACGGTATCGCATATCATCCTCCCAGTGGTGCTGTACTGCTGCCACCAGGCTCAACGCCACCATGCGTATGCTTATCAACGATTGAGCCATCCACCAGCTGCAGGCGGCCGTCCGAAAGGACTTTAAGCCCGTTCAGGTTAAAACCTCCCGGCGCCGTGCCGTTGATAGCTCCGCTGGCAGGATTAAGACTCAACTTTGTTTCCCCGTCATCACTGCGCAGCTCTACTGCGCTGGTGCTGATGCCGCCGATTTTCTTCGCCTGCGACTGCGGACCAACAATGCAGAAGGCATCGGATAAATCATGCATGCGCTCGTCTACTGGCTCCTGAATACCTCCGCTTTGCCACCAGAAATCAATACAGCGGTCTGCAAAGATAACAAGGCATTCATCACCAGCCTTAACAGGAAAAGTCAGCGTGCAGCCTCCGCCGCGAGGGAATACAACAGGAACATCCACCAACAACGGATAATCCTTGGTACTTTTGTTTCCGTCGTTATCTCGCTCGATGTAGCGGATCGCCGGCTGCACTACGGCGGTCACTGCGTCAGGTTCAAAAGACTGGATGATGCCGGGCATTGCAACGCGAAGCTGTTCGTTGAGCGTCCTTCTCTCTGACGCCAGAACCTCCGCCAGCGCACCACTGCGGGTTTTATCAGATACTGCCATTCGGTTTACTCCAGGAAATAAAAAAGCCCACATAGGTGGGCTATTCCAAAATTATGCTATGCCTGGCAAATACAACTGCACTTCATCAGCTGCTCGATCACGCGCTGCGTGGAGTAATTTCTTGCGACCACCAACGCCCCATTTAGCCATCTGGCTGGCGCACTGGCTAATCGCCTTGGTTTCGGTATTGATAATGTGGTCGATTTTATTCAGACGGGACATTGCGCCGATCCCCATACGGACGACGGTTCGAAATACCTCGTACACTTCAATTTCGAACTCCGGCTTAATCCATGCAGCGTAGCGAATGGCGAGCAGTTCGACACCCCACGCACCGGTACTATCACCACCCTTCATTACCTTAAGTGGTTGATTTTGTTCCGAAGCACTTTTTAGTGCTTTGGCCTGTAGCGCCTTAATAAAGCGTTTAATTTGAGCGCTTCGGAGAAACACGCTGGGGCGCTGAGACTCTGTTGCCTCTCCGTTGGCCACGGCGGCTGCATGGAGATCATTGAGACTGTAGCGACCTTCGTCGTCAACACGAACGGAAACGCCGTTTACTGATACGGTTGGATATTTCATCGTATTTACCTTTCTGTGGTGCGAGCCTGCTCGCGTAGACGTGGGCGGCCAAGAGCGGAACGATGAATCCACCGCCCTGTCTCAGACTCACACTACGGAAAGCTCTTGCGGGAAGACGCACGCGAGTGCGTTGGTTTGTTGCGGGCATTAAAAAACCCGCCGAAGCGGGTTGAGGAGTTAGAGAAAATGGTTAACAAAAAAGCCCATCTAAGTGGGCTTCTATCATATGATTTATTAACGTCGTCTGGGCTCCGGGATTATCACCTCAGCCCAACAGCGGCAGTAGCCATTTGGGCATAATTTACCCTCTCCAGGGTGTCCGGTCTTTGGTGGGTTGGACCAAGCGTATGTTTTACCATCCTGCTTGTCACACGATGGACAACAGTCAGATCCCCGCCAGACGTATCTTTTAGAACCAACCCTTTCAGCTTGAATCTGCGTGGCTTTTGCCATTTTCCTAAAATCTTCACCTATCAATTTTTGATACGCATTTCCATCAGCAAGCATCTCCTCCTTGCTTCTCCGGCGACCATTCTTCGGCTTTGATTTCACTTCAGGCCGTCTGTATGAATAGTCTATGCTTTGAAGGAATTTATCTTCGTCCTTTCGTTTTTTTTGTTTCTTATAATTACTCCATCTGGCAATGACAGCTATTGCCAGAAAGAAAATAATAATTGCGAAAAATTCCATGGTCACTTCACCTTAACGCAAGGGAAGGAACCGATCACCTTCGGCGCGTCCATGCTGGCTTGCAGGAGCTGGACGTTCAGGAAAGATTTCCCGTTACGCTTCACAAACTCAAAGCCATAATTGTTGCCGTCACGCGCAGGCATCAGTCCCATATTCCACACAGCTTTAGATTCATCACCTTGAGCGCCGAGGTATTTCACTTTTTGGCTTGTGACTAATTCGCCATTAATACGCACAAGGCCTTCAGCATCCGATAATGTCATCTTATAGCCGCCGCACTGGAAAGCTGCGAAAGAAGGTAACGAAACCAATAGCCCAACCAGCAACGCATACTTTCTCATCACCCACCCCGGTTAAAAGCTTCCTGAGTTTTAATATCCACCGCACCACGCGCTTCACACATCATATCCATGTACCACGCCTGGCCCCTTGTGTCGCCAGTGTACATAATGCCGATGACTTTATAAACGCCGTCAGTCGCAATGCTCGCTGGCTGAGCCGTCGTACCCTCAACGGTGATATTGCCATTGTTGTTCTGGTCTGTGATCCGCCCCCGCGTCATGGCAATATCGTTGTTACCCAGAGCGGTACGATATACAGACTCCTGATCCAGTTCTATCAACCCGTTAACCCGGATGTTGGGGTTAATCAGGCAGCGGACGTTAACGCCGCTGCCGATGGTCTGCTGTGGCATGCCGATCATACCTGTCTCGCTATTCAGCTTGATAGCATCGTGCATTACCTCATCCTTCGCGACCATTTCCCGCTTACCATCGACAAACATCCAGGTAGCCTTGCATTGTTCAGCGACGTTATCCATGAGGTTTCGCGTCATACCAAACAGAACCCTACCTCGCGGATAGACCGTGGAGGGCATCACTGGTGTATTGCCTTCCGTCACCCCGTTAGCGTTAAAGTCCTTCATAAGAACGCGGTTCATATCGGCAGCAGTGTAACCAGCTGCCAGCGTCTGCGCGGTCATGGTGGTAACGAAAGCCCGATGGGAGTCAGCCGCCTGGATCAGCACGAAGCTGTCGATAGGGTTATCTTTCCCAGTGATGGTATAGCGAATCTCACCGTCAAATAGTAGGCCATAGTTCCGCCCATCCATCTGACCTACATCATCAGGGTTTACCCTTCTCGCTACGCCGACCTGGCTGGCGGATACATCTGCTGCGATACCATCATAACCAGCGATAACCCTGATCCGGGTAAACTCTTTCCCAACAATTTTGTTAACTGTGTTGGCAGACAGGTTGTAGATTTTGAAGGTACCTACGCGGGTTTCGCTACTCAGGTTAAACCAGTCAATATTAAACGTGACCTTAAAACTACCGAAGTCAGTAGCATTGCCATTCGAGTCAACAAGTTGCAGCTCAAAATGTCGCATCCAGTTCTGTGACATGGTTACTCCGTCACTACGTAAAGGTGGCTGTTAATCCCGAGATCGGCTTCAGTAGGGTTTTCGTTCGCCGGGTTGTCACAGCCGACATAAAGCGAAAACCCCAGCCCAAGATAATCGTACTGCGCCAGCAGGTCAGCGCCGGTGATAAGCGGTACGCCTTTAATCAGGTCGGCACCACTGCTGTCCATGATGTCCAGACACCAGAACGCCGCCCGCCAGGTTACAGCCATCTGAAAGCTCTGACCTGCCAGCGATATAGAGAACTGCTGATTTTCCGGAGAGAGCGGAATTTCGCTGATTGCCATTTATCCCCCTGTCAGCTTCACAAAGATTGACTGATCTTTTTGCACTGGAGTCTTCACCCCTGAGTTCTGCACGGCTGACGTATTGGCGCCTGTCTTCATATCAGCTTTATCCGCTACTTGCTTGGTAGTGGTACTGGTCATAATGACCTCACGCAACGTAAGGACGACAGATAGAACATTCTCTGATGTGCGATCAGTTGTCACCTCCATCGCCCGGATCAGCATGTTGCTGTAAACCCTTTTCCCCGTTACCACATCGAACGGCATCCGGCTGTTCTGAAGGTCAAGGAGGTTCTGATAGACCTCTTTCGGGCTCAGTCCGGCACTTATCCCGTAGGAGGTTGTATCCAGCAAATCCAGCAATGAACCACCACCGGCAAAGCCAACCTGCATTACCACTTCCGATGGCCTTCGGTAGGCATGATCGGAAATTGCAGCACCGACCTCCACCGGATGTTCGGTAATTTCCAGTGTGTCATTATGCTTTTCAGAAATAACCACACTCGGAACAATCAGGTTTGTATTTGGGCCAAGTCGCCGTTTCTGCTGGTGAAACAAGGTAGAGAGAATATCCATTAACCCATCCCCGCTTGATTTCTGCTTAACGCCAACGCTTTTTCATCAACCTGCCGGCTAACCTCCCTCCCTATCTCCTGAGCACTTCCGCCATAGATGTTGTAGGTGTTCTGCTGTTGAAATTGCCCCCCACCACCCGGCATATTGCTCAGCACCCGGGGTATGTAGTTTCTGGTCTCCTGTGGCATCAGCGCCATGCCGTATTTCTGCACATTACCGATGCCCCAGTTATAGGAGGCCAGTGCTTTACCCAGATCCCCGCCATTCTTCTGCAGGAGCATTGAGAGATACCGCGCTGCCGCTTCCGCCGCCTTCATCGGGTCAAACACGTCATTACCGCGCAGTCCCATATCGCGGGCGGTGCCAGGCATAAACTGAAACATTCCCTGTGCGCCAGCGCCAGACACAGCAAACTGATTACCATTTGACTCGGCGAGAGCAACACTACGGAGCAGGCCCGCAGGGAGGTTATACAACGCCTCCAGTTTACCCATCATCGGAGCCATCCAGCCCAGCAGTTTAGCGCCTGCTTTAGTGGCCTGAGGTCGTTTGACAGACTGCCCATATTGGGTGGCATCACCACCAAATAGATCACTGACGTAACCAGTGGCTTTATCCCATAACCCCTGTCCGACCGATGCAGCCCCTTGAATTATTGGGCTTTCACTCCACGCCGCTGCTGCGCCTTTTAACGAGTCCCAGGCACCGGAGAAATCACCACTAATAACCTTGCGCAGAGCATCCACCAGCGAACCGAGGATTTTGATTGAGCTGCGGACGCTTTCGATAATCTGATCAAACAGCCATTTGCCATTAAATTTCGATGTATCGATGTTAATGAATTCAAGGAATCGCTTACCCAGATCGAGAATGGCAGACCCGAGGTCTCTCACCTTCAGGTAAATGCCGCCAAAGTCTTTACTGAGGCTGGCAAAAGCCTTCTGGGCATATTTGATACCCGGATCCCATTTCCCCCAGTCTATGAGCGACTGCCCGCCTTCTTTCCACGTACGGTAATCGTCGTAGAGACCTATCAGCGCAGCACCCAGCATAATGACGCGCCCAATAGGCGACATCGCAAAGGCACTATTCAGGAGACGCCAGGCAATCATTAGCGCCCCAAACACCTCGATAACCTGTCTGGTTTCGGTACTGAGTGATTTCCACCAGTTGATAATGTCCCCGGTGAGCTGTATCAACCGATAAACCACCCGGCCAATGATTTCACCAAACCACAGGACACCTTTGACACCAGCAGTGATAGCCCCTTCAATTTTCGGGAAGTTTTCCAGTATCTGGCGGCGCAGCCTGTCCAGAGAGCCAGCAAGGCCATCAGCGAGGCTGGAGCCTATTTTATCCCGCGCCATGCCTGCCATCAGCCCAAAGGAGCGCAGCGAGGTCATGAATTTATTAGAGCTGACGGCGGCCACATCGGCGTTATAGCCGATCGCCTTCGCCATCGCGGTGTATTCGCCACTAAACTGGCCGATACCGCGACGCATTGCCATCAGGGTGTTTTCATCCAGACCCAGCATCTGAGCGTACTGGTTCGCGCGGTAATACGGCATGCTGCTAAGACGCTGGCCGACGCCGGTAAAGATCGTCGCCATATCCCGCATGTTGCCGCTGGCATCACGCGTTTGAACCCCCAGCCGGTTCAGGAAACCCTCAGCGCCGGGATTGTTACGCATGAACCGGGCAAGATTTTCGAGAGAGCCGCGGGCACCGTCGACACTGCCGCCAACCTGACTAACCGCATACCCAATCTGCTTAATGCCCTCCACCGTCGCGCCTGTGCGCTGAGATGCCCAGTACAGGTCGTCGAGACCGCTGGCAATTTTCGCGGTGAATGCAACGACGGAAAGCGCCGCCGCCTCAACTTTGACGCCCAGCTCAATCGCTTTAAGCGTTGTCCCGGCAACGACGGCATCGAATTTTCTGGCGCCAGCCTCATCTACTTTGAACCCAAGCGAGATCAGAAAGTCCTTGAGCGTTTCAGCGTTCATTAGCCTCTCTCCATTTCGCTATACGGTTTTCGTTATCGGCTTTCAGGTCCAGCCAGTCATTCATACGGGCGATATCAGCCAGGTCTACTGATCCATCTTTCAGAGCGGTGTAGGGGATGAGCCCGGCATCCACCGGGCGCATCAGGAAATCCTCGCCTTCTGGCATGGATTCCAGGGCTGGACCTATGGCTGGGTAGGCGTCCCGCTGCCCGGGAGTTCTTTCAAAAAATTTCCCAGGCTGTCGGCGACCACCCGCGCCACCAGCTGCAGCATCGTGAACAGGTCGATATCGTCGAACATCAGCGCGCCCTGATCGAAGACTTTCGCCCAGCCCTTTTCGTGCTGGCGGGAAACGACGCTCAGACACGGATGAATCACCGCGTTAACGTCCTCGTCCGGCAGCGCGGCCAGCGTATCGGCAATTTTCGGCAGCACGCTTTCCAGCACTGCACCAGAGTTACCCGCAGCGGCCTGCGCTTTCAGCGTGGAAAATTCGCTAACCAGCCCGGCCAGCACCGGCAGCAGCTTACGGCTTACCTTCAGTTGCTGGAATACGTCGAGTTTGGCGGTTCGATAATTAACGCCCTTAATTTCAAATTCCATCGATTAAAACTCCCCCAGCAGTTGGTCAATCTTACCGGCGTCAAATACCCACGACACCGTATTGCCAACCTTGGCGTTAGCGTGATCCGGCTGCTTCTGGAATGCGCAGCTACGCGCGGTGGTGATATCGCCTGACACCTTGTTTCGGATGACAATCACGTTATTACCCCAGGTCGCCGAGGACTGGCTCTGCGCGTTATACATCAGGGACAGTTTTTTGTTCACCGGGGACGTTTTCAGCAGGGTAACTGTGATAGTGCCACTCTTACCGGCGTGCAGGCTGTGCATCACCTCACCATCGGCGCCGACGGTCATGGTATTCTTTGCCTCGGTCATCGCAACCGTAATACCTTCTTCGGAGTTCGCCGAGCCGTAGCCCAGATCGATACTGCCGGTTGGGCCCGTCAGGGATGCCGAGACGTCAATAAAACTATAGGTTCCGCTCATGGTCGCTCCTTATCGCACCACATTGATCTGCACGTCGGCATAGTGAATGGCACCCGCCAGTTTGATCGCCGCCTGAATCACCGGCGACTTACGCGCTTCCCTGTCGGACTGCGCCTGGTTATCTACTGAATCGGCGTAGACGTAGTAACCCTTGGTCAGTGTGTCACCTGATTCAATCTGGCCGATCGGGCCGCCATTCCATACACCCGGAGCAATAAGGCCGTTATTTACCGCCTGATCCAGTGAGGCTTCGACGTTGGTCATTAACCGGGTTACGCCCGCGTCGGTTTGCGGAATTTTGGTATTCGAGGTGTACAGCAGGTTGTAAAGGTTGGTCTGAACGTAGTTCTGCAGCCAGTCCAGGCCGTGGCGCTCATCAAAGAAGTCTCCGTTCGCCATGACACCCTGCTGGATAATCGCTGTATCGTTGGCGTAGTAGACGTAGACGTTACCGTTAATGGCATCAATAGCGGACGCCTGCGCGGTCGTGAGCGTTTCGTACGTCACGCCAGGCTCGGTTTTGAATTTCAGGGTGATCGTGGTGTTGTTGCCGGTGAAATTCACCGTAAACGCACGGCCAAATGCCGAGATAGCGGCGTATTTGCTGCTGGAGCTGTACTGCCAGAACGTACGGCTGTAGCTGGCGGCTTTCAGCTTATAGCCGATGTTGTCGGTATTTCCCGAGACCAGCACATTCACATCATCAGTGGTAACGGCCAGAATGCGACTCAGGCTGGATGCCTCGATCGCCGCAGCAACCGAAATCACGTCAGCCTCAACCAGATCGGCGCTGTCGGCAATCGCCAGCCCGTACCAGTTGGTATATTGCAGGGAGGCATTAACCGCCTGCAGCAGCGTTTCAACTGTGCCCTCTTCACCTTCCGCCAGCGTCTTCGCCCAGCGGCCGATATAGACCAGCGTCGGTTTTGGTGATTGTGAAAAGAAGATGGTCGCTGCTTCGTATTCCGGGGAGTCAACGCCAAAATCATCGCCGATATCTTCAATGGCCGAATACTGGCGAATGCGCTCGGTAACCGGAATAACGGTAGAGGTTCCCAGAATGAGGAGCGCACCGAAGTTTCGCCCCGTTGCCGCTACCGGTGACATGATGACGTCAACGTTAACGACATTGGAAACAGGTAAGCCCTGTGCCATGTTTTAATCTCCAAAAAATTGCACTGGCGCGTCGACCAGCGATTGAATGCCGTACTGGCGGATGATTTTGCGGCGCAGGTCAACGCTGATATCGTACCGGCGCACCCACTGGTTATTGATGAGTTCGGGCAGATTGAGGATCCGCCCATGCTGCAGAAATGTCAGGCCTGAGCGGTTGAGCTCGTCATTGTTCTGCGAGACCAGCAGACCGTCACGAAAGCGCGTGGCCATTGCCAGCCCCTGCGGGCCATAGAAGCACAAGATCAGGCTCACGGTCTCATGCGACCACTGTTCGGTGTTCTCTTCGCCCTGCACGTACGCCGGGTTGAAGTCCTCCTGAATGCCAGTGATACCGAACGCGCACCAGGTGGTGCCGTTTTTGGGTATCTGCTTTTGCGGGTCAGTCCAGCGTGGGTAAACCAGCGTGGCAGCCAGCCCTGTCACACCCCGTATCCAGCGGCTGATTAGCCGTTCCAGATCCTCATCGTAGGGCGGTGAATCACCGATGGGGGTCAGATATCCCGCCGTTGTGCTGTCGTTACTCAATCGGCGTTCCCCCGTCAAATTCCAGCAGCTCGCAATGCGCCTGAACGAACCCGGCACCGTACGCTGTATACGGGTCGACAAACGTCACACGATAATCTCGCCAGCGGTAGGTTACGATATCTGCATCTAATCCGGGTTGCCCCTGAGTTAGCCTGAACTGGGTAACAATGAGGATGGCGCCATTGATGTTTTGCCCGGCAGCCATTCGCTTAGCCTCAAGCGAGCGATCGACGGTTACGACACCAGAGAACGGAATAGCCTGCGCGGTATTGGTCGGAAAATTATCTTCGTCCACCGTCTGCACCTGCCGATAACACACCAGAGACAGGTCGACAAAGTCCGGATCAAGCAGAACATCAGTCACATCGAGAAACGGCATTATTTTTTCCTCACGACATACTGAATCGCTCTGAAAAGGAATCCGCGGGCCCTCAACGGCTTGTCGCCAGGGATAGGCGGTTTCATTTCTCTGCGCTTCTTGATGGTCTTTTCAGATAGTGGGGTCAGACGATCGCCTGCCTCAATGACAGCCTTTGAGGCATCACGCGCAATCTGGCCTGCGGCTTCAAGATGCATCGACGCCACATCTGCCTTACCTTCAAGCGCAGACTGAGCGGCCAGCTTTAAACGCTCGGTCGTTTTATCCCGGGAATCCTCAATGCCCATGTCCAGAAATGGCCTTGGCGGCAGAGTAACGGTCTCCCCGTCTATCTCTACGGTTGCCCCGGTGGACTGGAGATACCCCAGCTCAGCGTTACTCAGCGGAGCATCATCGCGCGGAGGACCTGCCGGGATACCAACCAGCACATCAGTGCCTGACAGTTGTTTCAGCGCATCCAGAACGACACTGTAATTGTCTTCCCGAATTGTGAGCCCGCTTTTCATTCCGGCGTCCCCAGTTGAACCGCTCCGGCACCAAACATCATCAGGTATTCCCAGAACTCCGATCCGTACCGGGAGTTGTTCCAGAAACCGGCATTAGGGTCCAGGGTTGCGCTTGCGTCATAACTGGCTGAAACCTTATCCACTGATTTCGCGGTCTGTATTCCGCTATTTACACCACCAGCAGTACCCACAGCCATACCACGCATATCGGCGGCGTAAAGGTACATGTAGTGCGCAACATACAGCCCGACGATGTAGGGAAAGATATCCACACCAAAGCGCGACTCACTCAGCAGGGCATCAGCAAGATTCAGTCGAGCCCGGATCATTGGCGTGGGGTACTTTGTTTCGTCAGCGAACTGCGGAAAGGTTGCCCTGAACTGCTCAGGCGTCGGCAGACTTTGATTTCTTGCCATTATCGGTAGTCTCCGGCAATTGCGCTTCGAGTTCAGCAATACGCGCGTCTTTCTCGGCGATTTTTGCTTCCAGCTCAGCAATTCGCGGGTCTTCTGCGACCGCTGGCGCTTCGCCATCAGGCGAGCAGTGCGCTTTTACGAACCAGTGATCAGCAACCGTGTCATCAACGTCGTGGAAGCCAACCGGGAAATTCTTTTGCTCTTTGCCGTCGTTGAAGTTAAACGGGGAGAGTACGTAAATCTTTTTCATTGCAAGTCCTCATGAGCGGCCCTTTCGGGCCGCCGCAGGTTAGATGCCGTCGACGTAGGCCAGAGTTTCCGGATAAACCGGCTCTACTGCACCCAGCTTGCCGTAATAGGTTACGAGCTGATACAGGCCACGATACTGGATCGGCACGCTCATCAGCGGAACCATCGGGAAGCGAACGTATTTCTTGTCGTTGGTGTAGAACATCATGCGATCAGAGTTCGACACGCCACGACCTTTCGCCCATTTCACCGGACGGATGTTCAGAGGACGCCCGTTCTGGTGGTATGCGATGGTGTTGGTTTCCAGATAGGTCAGCAGGGACTGGTTACCAGCGCTGGATACGATGGTGCTTGCCAGCAGAGAGAACTGCTCCGGCGGGATCAGCAGGTCCGTCGGTACCATGGAGTAAGCCGAGTTGGCCCACGCTGCACTCAGCCCGGCATTAATGCTCGCCCGGATTTCGTCAGCGGTGGAGGTCGCCCAGGTCTTCGCGGCGTTGGTCGGCGTCACCTGCGTCAGGTTCATCAGGCCTTTAACGTTCAGACCAGAATCGCCGATATAAACCTGCTCGTCCGTGTCCATGTTCCACTTCAGTTGCATGCCGTCGTACTTCTGCGTGTCGATCGGGCGACCAACCTGCGCAGCTGCCTGCAATTCAGGAACGGTCCAGCCAAGCTCCATACCCCACAGTGTGAGCGGGAAGCCAGTTTTTGCGATGTCGACGTTAAGTCCAGCCATCGCGGTCGCGGCTTTGCTCAGCCAGTTTTTACCGTTGGCATTCGGTGTACCGGCAGCGGCAAAGGTGGTGTTAGTGAAAGAGCTAATCTCATCAGCAATAGACACGTCTTCACGCAACTGGATATCGCGCGACCAGGTGAAATTCACCAGCGGCAGATTCAGTGTCTGATCGAGACGCTCCAGCTCATGGACAAGAAAGGCACCAGTGCCGTCGACTGTCGCCTGGTCAAATGTCATTGGCATTTGCGATTTCCTTAAATATTGAAGGCCAGCTCAATGTTGCCGCTGGTGTCGCCAGGGCCATTGAAGTAAGCGTTAGTGATCTGGACGGTATTCGAGCCATCAGCGGCGGCAAGGAACGCGCCGAGAGGGCTTGAGGCGGATGGTGTGGCCACTCGCATGTAGACCGGGCCATGCAGCGCAACGCTGGATGCATCCGCGCCGATGTTTACCGTGACGTAACCACGTACCAGGCAATCGCCGGTGAAGTTTTTACCGCTGCCTACCTGCTGGACTTTATCCGGCTGGCTGGCGGTCGGATACGGACGAACGTAGATGCCCACCAGCACCGACGCTGTATCGCTCGCAGCGATTGGCACAAATTTCCCGGAGGAAATCTTACCGCCAAGGCCGTAAGCGGGAAAAAGGTTGGAGGAGTCCAGCAGTTGAGGTTCAACCGTCAGATCCTGCGGACGAGAAATTGCCCCGGCGATGCCCGCAGGCATCCGGTAAAGAAATGTATTACCCATTGGTTAGCCTCGTTTAGACCAGAATTCCTGCGCGGCCTGATTCATACCGGCAATGGTTTTAACAGTGGTGGCAGTCTGCGTTTGCAGGCTGTCGGCGGTTTTGGTATTGCGGTTTTTAGCCAGCTCAGAAACAGCTGTGAAAGCCATATCCACCGTGGCTTTTTTCAGCTTGCTGATATCGGCATCACCGACAATAGAGCGCACCAGAGATTGATCGGCAGAGGCGAGCACCTGGCGCTTGAATGCTGTCGGCTTCGCCTTTTCTGGCAACTGGATGCCTGGCTGAATCAGATCGGCACGGTAAGCGGCGTCGCCGGTAAGCTTACCCTCCTCTTCCTTTTTCTCCTCTTCATCCTCGGCATCGCCGGTACCAGGAGCAGCTGCCGCAGGCGTGAGTTTGGCCACCGCCTCAATCAGCGCCTTACCCCATGCAGGAATTTCTTCCTCACCATCTCCGGTACCAGGCAATGCCGGGCCGGGAAGCGGATTTTGCGGCGCAAGGTTAATGATCACTCCGCCGGGTGTCATAGAGGTCGACACATCGTTATCGCCCGTGACATCATCAGGCGGGTTATCAATGAGACTTGCCATTTCGGCAGCGTCCCCGGTTTTACGGGCCTTCAGGAGCCGGGTAAACCAGTTTTTAGTAGTGCTTGGCATAGAATCCCCTATTGCACAACGGAAACCGGCCCGCCCGTTAGGGACAAGGGCCAGATGGTTAGCGGTAATCGCAGATTGCTTTGCGAGACCAGGTGAAATCTGTTCGTAATCGGCGTCGTACCCGCAGCTGACCTCATCATCACCATCATCAATGGCCTGCAGGGCTTCCGGGGTTTTGACGATGACATCAGCCAGCAGCAGATCGGTCTTATCGTCCGTGCCGCGCCGTACGTTCTGGATGTGGCCGTGAGCCAGCTGGCGCCAGTTATCAGGGGTAACAAAGATGATCTGCCCGTCAAAATCTCGCGGATGTCCGATAGTGACCGCCATTCCTTCGAATGACGCCATGGCTCGCTCGCTGAACACCTCTTCTGGTGCCCGGCGTACGATGACCTTCCCCCTGTCGTTTGGGACAAGCTCAGGCCGCTCTGTGGCGTCGTACTCCTGCTCGCCAGTCCTTGCGATCGGGACGTCCTTAAACAGGACTGACCCATCAGCAAGTTGAAAGCGAGTATTGCCCAGGCGGGTTTTAAAGAAATATTTCATGGGTTACCTGCTGAATTGCGGGCATTGAAAAGGCCGCTCATTGGCGGCCTGTTATTTTTTTGGTTCGGGGATCTGCACTTCTGGCCAGCAATCGCAGTTCGGCAGGCATCCGGCGTGTCCGGTCATGCCGTCAAGCGTTGGCGGGTTATCCCAGCGCACAAATCCTCGCCCATATACAGGGTCAACGACATCTTTCATCTTGCGATGCGATGTCCTGGTACCAGCCCCCTTGATGCGCCACCAGTACCCCTCAGAACCAACGGACAGTGCCCGAGCCTGAGTTAATGCGCCAGTGGCGCGGCCTATCTCAGTGCGGGCTATCATCCGCGCCCTGCTGGCCGCCACGTCGCCGGACTGCATGATCATCTCGTAAAGCTGATCGGGGCGCTCACCATGGATGACAGCCTGTATTGCACGCCCCTGAATTTCCCTGACACGTCCGGCCGCCTCTAATGGCAGAGACTTCATGTAGCGAATCTGTCGGTAAACGATGTCTTGTGCCACCATGCCGACAGGAGTGTTACCAATCACGTCACGCAGACCAGCAGATATTTCTTCCGAAACAGAACGCCACTGATTCCACTCTTCACGCTCCACCTGGGCAAACATCTTTCGACCGACCATTTCGGCCCAGTCGTCGATCACCCCGGAGTAGTCAACAAGCGATTTAGCAATGCTCTCAGCGCTTGCCTGTGAACCATCGTAGGAACCCGTGACGATTTGATTTATCTGGTCGACTATCGCCAGTAGGCTTTTCTGATACTGGACCTCCGATCGGCGGCGGAGGGCTGGTTTCAGATTCAGTCTCCTGCCACTGTTTCGCCGCATTCTGAATATCCTCATCGCTAATTGAAGCACCGATGCCGGTAACGTCAGACAGTTCGCGCAAATCGGTCAGCGCAGCAGCCGGCGACATTCCCAAATCACGCACAGCGGTTGCAAGAGCGGTAGTCGTGTTGGTCGCCACCGTGGAGCGATCGGTGTCGCTCATCTGCCACAGGGGGTTAAACTCAAAGGTGAAATCTTGCGGCAACGGGTCGCCAAACTCTGAGCGATGCAGTACATCGAATAACAGACGGATGTGAGGCCGTAAATCTCGCTCCTGAAGCGTTCCCACGTCGTCGTAGTAGTTAGCGAGGTCCGCGTCACCGGTTGAAAAACCCTTCGGTGACTGGCGGAACAGACGGACAAGAGGAATACCAACAGCACCCGCGATATCCTCTTTAAACTCGCTAAGCAGGTCAGACAGGCCCGCGAAAGAATAGGAATGTGTTTCAAATTCGTCCTCCGAATCAAACAGGGACATACCCTCGTTCGTCTGGTACTGGCGGACCATTTCCATATTCTTGATAAGCGCTTCAAACGCCTTACCGCCCGTGGCGATAATTTCACGCAGCTTTTTAATCTTTGCCGTTCGCAGATGTGCCTTGTAGGCAAGCTGGGCGGCGCCGACGCTGGTGCTATCGTAGGAAGTCAGGCGATCGAAGATGCGCTCAACAATGGACATCCCCCATTCGTTTTCGGTGATTTTCTGCTGATACGGCAGTTTCACACCATCCATGCGGATCAGGCGGCTGTGGTGAACAGTCCAAGGAGGAAGCCCCTGCGCCGTTGTCACGATTTCATAGAATTCAGGCTTGCCGAGGTTAGGGCCAAGTGCCTTAATGCGCCTGGTGAGCTGCGGGTTAATCATCCAGCGGTCAAGTACAGCCAGACCTTTAAAACTGCCCTTGCCAACTTTATCCAGTACCAGCGGGGTCAGCGGTGCCTGACCTTCAATCAGAATCAGCGCCACCGCCCCGCCATACAGCCGGGACCATTTCAGCGTCTCGTTGATGCAATCCCAAAGCTGAAGCTCATCGAACCGCGATTCCAGAATGCCACGACGTTTCGGGTCAATCTCACTGGTGATCCGCACGCCCTTTTTGGTCATATCGTCCGCTTTAGAATCGACTGCGGCGCCAATAATCCAGGAGGAACGATAAGCCCACTCGATGAGCAGGCGGTTGCGGCTGGTATAGTTCGCCCTGTAGGTCGATGCGGCATGCTGGTTAGGCTGCTGCATACCGACACGGGCAACAAAGTTATCGTACGAATCCGCCGTGGCGACTCGTCCTGTTTTCTTCGCCATGGTGACTATTCTCCGGCTTTTTCGGTACTCGTGGCGGATAGGATAATTTGTTAAAAAATGACCCGATTTAACATAATGACTGTTACCCGCACCAGCCGGATCCCTCCCATGATGAAATGTCCGCTAAAGGATTATTTATCGGGGTTAAGTGGCTAAAAGCGCGTGAATAAAACATGCATAAACAGGGTCGAAAATTGAATAGCGTGAATTTTGCGTGAAACGGTTATTTCCGGGTATTTAGCTGTTTCCCAGCGCTTCCCAGATATCCATTGCCGTATCAGTAGGAGCGAACGCCATGATAAAAGCGTCGGCCACGTTCGGCGATGGCACATCACGCTTGGCAAGGTCTTTTTTGCTTTCCACCATCACACGCCCGTTTTTGTCAAAATCGCGGTGTGGGGTGGTAAGTTCCAGCTTGAGCTTTTCCAGCAGCGGGCAGGATGAGTCGATGCTTATCAGCTCATCTACCGGGTACTGCTCACCGTTCTTAACCGCGTTGAAGGTATTACGGAAACGATCCGCTACCAGCCACCAGGCTTGCGCTTTGAGGTTGGCGAAAAAATCCTTGTTCGGGATGCCAATGTATTCGTAGTCTGGCTCATTCACACCAGCGCCTGCATTAAATCGCTGATAGTTGATGCGGGATGCGTTCATGTTTTCGCGCTTACGATCCTCATTAATTTCTGAGAATTTCGCGCCAGCAGATGCCCCAACGCCGATTGAGTCGTAGACGATATCAGCATCACGCTCCAGTGCCGCCTGATACGTACGCTGGCAGCTCTTCAGCAATTCGTCTTCTTTCGCCTTCCACTCATCCGCCCAATACACGACGGAGCCGTGGCGATAGACGTTAGCGCACTTATCGGCGCCGCTATCGGCAACGTCGAAGCCAATACGCTTGCGCCCGCTCGGCTCGAAATTAAGGACTTTATGGGCATCAACAGCCGCCTCAATCCATGACAGCTTGATAATGGCCGCATCATCATCCGACTCTGGCACGCCTTCGTAGACATGCTTAAACCCATCCGGATCCCGCCGCTTAGCGGCTTCGATAACCTTCAGCATGGTGTCGGACAAAAAGGGGTTTTCATCGTAGTTGATTTTGCGTATCAGCGTATCTTCTGGCGGGTCGACCACAAAGTTACGCCACACGAAATCAGTCACCAGCCCGGGGTTAAAGATAAACCAGCACTCTGATCCCTCTTTACGGATGGTAGGCTCCAGTATCTTCCACTGGTATTCTGTCAGCGCGTGAGCCTCTTCAAGCCACAGAACGCTGATACCTTCCAGAGACTTAATCTCTTCAATGTTGCGCCAGAGCCCATAAAACACGAATTCAGACCCGGTGACCCGGTTAATGATTTTGTTGTTCAGAATGCGGAAACGATGCCGCAGGCCAAAGCGGTCAATCTGAATTTTGAGCAGGGTATACACCGACTCTTCAATTTTATTCTGGATCTGACGTGCACAACAAAAGCGCAGGCTGTATTTATTCGACAGAAATATGGCTATGCCAGCGGCATCCCACGATTTTGACGATGAACGGCCACCATAAAGCACTTTGTTACGCGCCTGCGTCGTCCAGAAGCTACGCAGGACCGGATTCAGCGTCGGTTTGGATGTCAGAGTAGAAGTCATTGAGGTCACGCTCTCCGTTGCCATCATCAATACCTGCATCACGGCGAAGACGATCGGCCTCCAGCGACACCTTATCAGTAGCAGCCTTGCGATAGTCTGTATCAGCAAATATTTTGCCTACCGTCGCAAGCGTCCCAACGATGGACTCAATACGAACGGTATTGCGCATCATCGCCTTCTCGGCGGCGCTGATATTTTCCATCAGCACCTTTCTTTCCTGGTCCCCTTCAGCATCTTCCAGCTTGGTCAACCACCGGCCAATATTCTCTGCGGCGACAAGGTTGTTAGCCCGAAGGCGAAATAATTCGTCTTCGAGTGTCAACGCTTTCGCGTCTTCAATGACCTCATCTTTAAGCAGAAGGCGGCGGGCGTAACCACCATGCTTTAACGCCTGCTGGTTACCGGGTTGGAAAGGGTTGGTCGGCGGATCGGTACGCACCCCGCGTATCGGTTTCGTATCTGGTGGAGGTTCGGCTTTTGGTTGCGTACTTTTTTGCGTACGGCCAGCGCTGGCAGGCTTTTCGCTGGTACGCGCCTTACTCTTTTGCGTACCACTTTGCGTACCATTTTTGCGTACCTGCGTACTGGCCTTGCGTACCCAATCAAACTTTTTAGCCCTCTTCCTGATAGCCCCTTCAGTAACGCCGTATTTATCGCCTATATCACGGAGACTAAGGACTCCGGCCCGGTATGCCGATTCGATGGCCTCCCAGTCCGGTGTTGCCATAATTTTGTCCTCGCCTTGACATTATCGAGCCACCTCTGGAAGTGGCTCTGTAATGCCTTACTTCAGGCACTGCGTGGTGATGTATTCCTGCAGCGCCCTCAGGGCTGTTTGGTCGCTGAGGATTCCGGATCGGATACCGAGAACGTTTCGTCCAGCAACTGCAGAGAGTTCGACGGTGGCATCATCGCCCACGCTGGCGGCGCCGGTGGCTTGGGTTGCGGCTGGCACTGGACACTTGCCTTTGACGAGCACCCGACCACCATTATCAAGCTTGCGCTGCAGAGTATCATTTTTAGCTTTTTCATCGGCTAATTCCTTCGTGTATTTGGCATCGAGCGCAGCGACGTCTCTCTGGCGGGTCTGCATGTCAGCAATGGTGTCGTTCGCCAGGCTGAGCTGCTCAGTCACTTTGTCCAACTGCCTTTTGAGCTCGGTGGCGTTGCTGTGGTAGTGACTGGCCAGCCAGCCGAGGCAAACAACCAAGCAAATCACAATGGCGCTGATAATGGCGGTTAACCTGCTCATTCATCTATCTCCCAACATGCCAGTGCGCTTTCCTGATCACGACGAGAGACCTGGCCGTAACAATTGTTGGAACGCACGCGGCAATCTTTTCCCCCATCAAAAATCCACCGGCGAATTTCAGCGCAGGCGCCTTTCCGGTCACCGGCATTCAGCTTGCGGTAGAAAGTGGAAGGAAAGCACTTACCGGGCCCGATGTTATAGGGGCAGAAACTGGCAATTCCGACCTTTTGAGGAGGCGTAAGGTGAACCCGCACATTCTGATCAACCCATGCCAGCGCCTTATTGCGCTCGACGGCATTTACCTGATCGCATTTGGCCTGGGTTAACTTCATCCCCTGCGTTACAGGTCTTCCATCTACCCGGGTCGCTCCACGACATATCGTCCAGATACCGGCGCCATCGCGGTATGACGTGAGGCTATTGCCCTCTTTCTCGTTCAGGAACTGATCCATGAGAACGGGAGCAGATGCGCCAGCGGCGATAAGCGCCAGCATGGCCGCACTGAGTTTCGTTTTCAGGTTAGCCATCGCTACTCATCCTGCGGTGGCGGGCCACCATAACCACGATCGAGGGATTGCTGATACATCTTCGTCCAGCGGCGCTTAAAGTAGAGATTGGTCAGGTAGGTAGCTACACCGATTATCACGCCACTGGCCAGGGCAATAAAATTCCAGTCAAGGCCATGAAACCAGTCATAGGTCCTTGCCAGCCCGGTGCATATCAGGCCGCCTGACGAGCAGTACGAGGCCGCCGAAAAGATTTTGTCAGGCATTTTCATAGTCTCCACCTCCGATAATGTTCGGGGTGCTATCTGTAGTCTGTAAAAGGTTCAGGGCCGTCGGGCTGATTTACCAACAAAGCGTCGAGGGTGATTCCCGCGACCCTGAAAATAAAAAACCCGCTCAAGGCGGGAAGAAATACCAAGGGTAAAAGCGACGGCGCGGTAGCCGTAATGGTCCCAAGGTAGAGGGATTGGGTTGTGGTGGCCGGTGCTGATCTCCGGCTATCTAGCGCATAAGCCTGCGCATTCACCACAAAAGTGACATTCGCCATTTGCCGAAATTTTGTCCTCATGCGATATTGAGTTGTCGAGATTCAAGTAACGCAATCAACAAGGAGTTCAAACAGTGGAGAATTTCATTAAAGCAATTGAAATGTCTATCGAGGGTAAGAATTGGTACTCGGTATTATTTATTTCCCTAACCCTCCCAGACATCTGCGGAAAGATAGATACCCCTGCAAGTAAAAGCTCTAAAGAAAGAACCATCGAGTGGTGCGATAAATATTTAACCCCACTATACACGTCTCGCATTGGTAGGGACCAGCAAGAGCATATTTTCCTGTGTGGCTCTGACTTTTACGCTCTCCGTTGTGCATATTTACATGAGGGTAGTGACGACATAACCACACAAAAGGCAAGAGAGCGCCTTGATAATTTTAAATTTATCCAGCCACTAACTGGTGGGATGTACATTCATAGGAACCAAATCAATAATACGCTGCAACTTCAGGTTGATGAGTTCGGAAAGGATGTAATTAAAGCAGTGCGTAATTGGCTTGCTGACATTAAGGACGACCCAGTGAAAAAAGCTGAGGTAAACTCTCTGCTCAGTATTGAAATGATTGATATCTCTAAGGGATTTTCTTTGTAAAGTGCCTACCTCACCCTCCCACCAAACCGATACATGGGAGGCTACGCGACCATAAGGTTTCTGCTTTAAGCGTCATCAGGCGTAGTGTGTACCGGCTTGGGCATCTACTTAGTAGGCGATGATGCCGTAAGACCTGTAATAAAAGCCCCACTGCGTTAATGTGGGGCTTAAATTTTTTGCTTCGGAACGACTGAACGGATTCCCAGCGTTAGAGATGAATCTAACCAGTTTTTCCGGGAATCGCAATAGACAATTTCCACAAAAATCTAATTTTGTAGAAATTACTCATTATTTTGTCACTCTTGAGAGAATGACATCCGCGTATGACTCCTGCTTGTGACATTCGGATACCAGCTCCTCGAAGAAAGGTTTCAGTTGCTCATAAGCTGCCGTTTTCTTAATACTTGAACCGCTACCCATTCGCTTACAAGGCGACTGCTCTACCATTGGAGCTAAGCCGGCTAATTTGGTGGAACCCGATGGAATCGAACCATCTCCTGATACTCTTCAGGCATCCGCGCGAACCATCTACGCCAGAGTTCCAAAATTTTGCGGGACAGGAAGGATTCGAACCTTCGACCATTCGGTTAACAGCCGAACGCACAACCGCTGTGCTTCTGACCCTGAAATGAAAAAGGCCGCGAAATAGCGCAGCCCTTAATGCTTTATGGTTTTGCCTGAATTAGGCGAAAAAAAGCCCGCTCAGAGGGGCGGGCAGAAGGTAGGAAATACTGATTCTTCAACGGCTCGAGGCGCACCTAATAGTCCGAGCTTCCGATTTACCAGGAGAGCGCTCGTTTTCCGTTACTACCTTTTAAACATAGCTGGAGAAGCCGAAACGGCAACCCCACTATCAAATAGCTTATGTAGCATTGCATTATGGTGCCGGGTGCCTCCCGGTGAGCATGTCCCAGTCGACATGGCCCGCGCTGCATTTACAGATCACTGTAAGTGACTGGTCGCCCCTCCGCATAGGGGGATTCACCACACCAAAAATTTAACATCTGATGAAACTCGTTTCAATGCTCTACGACGATGTGACAGGGGTACTGATGCAATGCATCTCGCGAATACCCCTATCGTATCGCCGGAAAGCAAAAACCCCGCAAGGGCGGGGCTTTCGTCATGTTTAAATTGTCGCTTCTCATCGCTGCCATCGCGGCACAGCTCTGCCAAGCATGAATGAATTATCTAAACTTCTGGGTGAAAATCAATGTTAATTTCAATCAAGAGCACAAAAAGCTAAAACAGCTAACTTCTCAGGTTTTTGCGGGCGGCTAAAAATGCCTTACCCTGAAATATCTTGAGGCACCATTTCACACGCTCTCTCGACTGGTCCGCCGTCAGCCAGGGCGCCAGCTTCTGAAGCTCTCTGGTTATGTCCGATATTTTTTTTCTGGTTGTGTAGTAATTCATTCCGACGATGTAAATCGGGTCGGTAACCTCAAAAGCATCCAGTACGCACTTCTCCATAAAGTCAGCGTCATCGTTACTGATGGCGGTATCTATCACGCTGCTCTCATTCTTAGGCCAGAGAATTACCTGAGCACGCTTCAGAGCATTGGGCCCACGAAAGCCCTCCGCCCTTGCCTGCTCAATTGCCGCGGTAAAGCGCTCTAACGCTTTATCTGACCATCTTTCCCCCTTAACTGACCACCAGCATGAGTGTGACGTGGGCTTACGCGGGTATACCTCCCCTCTCTGGCTTTCCCCCCATACAGTAAGAAGTGACTTAATCCAGGCTGACTGGATGCCAGTCAATAACTCAGGGCGCCCAAGGTATCGTTTGTGCGTGGCGATCGCGACCTCTGACATAGCGGTGTTTTGTCTGCGGCGTTGAAGTGGTGTCATGCAATATCTCCCTTACCAGCAGCAAACTGCGCCAGTGACATAAATGCGCGGCCCTTATCTTCAAGCACCGCTCGATTGATGTAACTAAACCGCTCGCCAGACCATGACTTATCAAACACGACAATGGCGCCAGCGAAAAACGCACTAGTCGGCCTTTGTTTGTCATCGGCTGGCTTAAACCACTCGGGCAGATCGAAGCCAATTCGCCCACGAATAAAGCAGACGTGATCCGCATTTTCCGGCCACCACGTTTCGCTTGTTGCTGACTTCACCAGGAAGACATAGCGACCGCCCTTCTCTCGTTGCGCAGCTGCATAGTTCATGATGTGCGTCATGCCAGTGATAGCTTGCTTTTCGTGGTACTGAGAGCGGCTGTAAGGCGGGTTTCCGTAAGCTGCGCCGCCGAGTTCAGCCAGACGCCCTGACCAGTCCTGTATCAGCGCGTTATCTTCTGCGGTAAACCAGACGGGGCATTTTGCATTGCTGTCGTCTGCGAACAGGTCCAGCATCAGCGGGCCAAACATTGCGTTAATTCCCCAGAACAGCAGATCCGGAGTCCGCCACTGGTCGCCGACTTCTTTTAAATAGTGATGGGGTGCTGAACGCAGCGCCGTAAGGGCTTCACAGTAAAAATTAGTCATTCACGCTCTCCCCTAACTCCTGGAGTACCTGACTCAATAACTCAGCCTCTGTACCGAACTTTTCTTCCCATGACTTACGGCCAGCATGAATAGCAACGCCGTAGCCACCAGTACGGTGATGGGCATGGCATAGCGGAATGACATGGAAGTTATCAGCACGGACAGACAAGCCAGTCCCAGAACTGCAGTGATGGATTTCAGCAGGTGATTCGCCATAATTGAGGTTCCGGCATACGATGCAACGCAGCGCAGCTACGCGGCTCAGATGGAGCTTTTCAGCCTTGGTTTTGGATTTGCTCATATCGCACCGCCCTGGTGCGACAGACAAGCAGAAACACCAGCGTTAGTGATAGCCGGTGTCAGGGGGTAAATCTTTTGAGGGTGTTTCTTCTGCGCCATCGGTTTTTCTCCGTGGCACAGCAACTGACAAGAAGGGTTGTTCAGACCCATAATTAATATAGCTAATTTTAGTCCTGACTTACAGGTGGTAACCCTGCTTTTTTGTAAGCCTCATCAAGGGATTTAAGGGAGGTAACAAACTCATCCTGCCGGAGCGGGAATCCCTTCTCTGCAGCTCCATTCTTAAGATAAATAAGTACAGGCCCAGTATGACCCTTTAGCCCCGGAAATAAATCGTCTGGGATATGCATGGCTATCTCCTGTGCAAAACTCACATCTGATAGAATTACAATCGCATATTTAAATCGTCCATCAACCCCCTATTTTCACGAGCTAGAAAGAAAACCAAAAAACAGAATAAATTAATAAAATTCAATATGTTAAAAAAATTCATTATAGCCAGAAAAGTCATTCACATTTTTTCTCTGGTGCAACCCCCTATTTCACTCAGATAGAAGAATTTAGCCAATTTCAGGATTTAATTAATTACATGGAAAATGGAGCAGCAGAAAACACTACCGCGACAAAGAATGCACATTTTGCGTAGGGCGCAACCCCCTATTTGATCGCAGAAGGAATAGAAACATTCAGCAGCGCCTGGTTTACCAAACAAAACCCCGCCAAAGCGGGGTCTTATTCAGGAGTTTTTTCGGCGACCTTGTTGTGAACTTCCCACAGGCTAATGCCGCAGCTCGCGCAGAAGTTGGCAAGATAGTCCAGACCAGACCACTCGCGAATCCCTCCGCGAGCAGCCTCCACAAACACGGCTATATCTTTACCCCGCCATAAGCCGAACAATCGCCAGCCTCCGCCATCAGGGCTTTTTACGGCGGCGATGCGAGTCAGTACGCCAGTCTGATACAGCTCAGTGAAGGCAGGTTTCTTTCTGGTTATCATTCGCATAAATACAAACCTGTGATTTGTTGATAACAAATAGCGTGTTTGCGTTTTATGGTTTCACCCCCTGCGGGGCGCATGGAGGCGGCATCCAGTGGGTTATCTCGTTTTCGATAGCATCGCCGCAATGATAAAAAGTCTGTGTTTTATGGCTGTAGTGACCGCTTGTTACTTCTCCAATTTCAGCATCCCATAGGATTACCTGCTTGCGGTCTTCCGGTATCCGCTCGCTTACCGGAATCCATTTACCCGGCACGGTAGCGGGTTCACTGCCGGGTGACTGCGGGGCGGCGTAGACCGGCATAACATCATCATGACCCTTGTTACTTTCATCCGTCAGAGACCAGAACAACCGTCCTGCTGGATGCTTGAAGATGTACGCCACCGGCTCGCTGTCCATTGCGGACAGCCTGAATGCAGCCAACTCCCTGACGATTAGATTACCAAAATCAATTCCCGCAACAGCCTCGCCACTACTGATTCTCTGAAGCAACTCTCTGTTGTCGATGCTAAATTTGCTGGTCATTGGTTTGCTCCCCGTGAAATTTTGTGGCCCGGCGCATAGCAGCGCTGACGGTCTTTGCTGATGCGCCAGCCAGCTTTGCGCGCCTGTTGAGAAATGTCGGTCATATTCCGGCCGATGAAATCAGCCTGCCCCTGCGGATAGATTTTCCCTGACTGACAACCATCACAGTCGCAGTAGAGGTCCGCGCAGAATCCTTCAGTGATAGCCATCACTCAACCTCCACCTTGATGCCAGCGGCACGGTCGATACGCTCAATTTCGGCCAAAATTAACGCGCCAGCCTTAACCAGATCGCGGCGAGCGCCCGTAGGCCTCCACCACGATGGGTCCCATGGCCATTGCTTCGGTACGGGATGGCTATCGTATGGAATGCCATTATCTTCCAAATCCCATGACGCAGCGGCGGCATGGAACGCATAGCAGGACGCAGCAAAAGCCAGTTCGGTGTTTTTATATTGGTCATCATGCTTAGGACTCCACCCCTCTGCCGTAACCTGCCGCTGGCGCTCAGCCAGTACGTCAGCGGCGGCTGCGGTGACGGTGCGGGACTCCATCTCTGCCAACCGGCGCTCAGCCAATTCCGCGCGAGCATCGAGCGTCACGTTAGCAGCACAGAGTTTTTGCTCAGCTTCTTCCAACTCGGCGATGCGCTGCTGCGCCTTCTCCAGCGCCTCTACCAGCGCGAGAACGTTGGCAGGGTTAGCTAGGGCAATGAATTCAGCGTCACGCTTCTAAGAGGTGTTAGCTATGTGAGGTTTGTTACCCTGCTCCATTGGATTAGCTATATCGGTAATGCCATTGAATCGCACGCTTGATCGCTGCCAAGGGCCAGGAGTCGCCTTCTCTGCTGCCGCTTTCAGGCTCTGCGCCAGTTCGGTGATATCAGTCATGGCTGGCCTCCCCAAGCACCCAGCGCAGAGCCGCAGCATAATCGTCAGTGGCACCTTCGAGGGCTTTTGTGATTTCTTTGCGTGATTTGAGACGAGGCTTAGTTTCGCCAAGCACAGCGCGTTGACGTCGAGCTTTTTCATGGCCCGTAGTGCCAGCTGTCGCCAGCTCGATTTCTGCCACTTTTGCCCGCTGCTCTTCCGGGGGAAGCGTGCCAAGCTGACGCGCCTGGGTAACGGTAACTGTGCCAGCCTCCACCGCTTCCCTGACGGCCTGGGTAGCATCGAGGAGGGAGAGCGTTGCACGAACGGTCTGAACGCTGCAGCCAAACAACACCGCAATGTCGTCCTCATCGAGCCCGCGGTCGAGCGCATCTGACATTTTTTTAGCCCGACCCAGCGGGGTATCAGGTCTGCGAATTTCGTTTTCGCTGACCATGTATTTAGCCATCTGATTTGCGGATCCGCGCTTAACGACTCCAGGAACAAGCAGCGGGTCCTTACCCTCTTTCAAAAGAAGCTTATTTGCCTCCAGAGTATGTTTAACGCGCTGACGGCCAACCACCACGCAGGTGAGACCTGTTTCAGGGTCTTTCCAGACGATGATAGGCTCCAGTACACCCAGCTCCTTGATGTTCATAACCATCCCTTCGTCGATCGGCAGGTTGATACGTTCATCGTAGAGAAGATGGTTTTTGTCGGTAACAAGGTGCAGCTTTTCCGGTTCGAACATCAGAACGTTGGTTTTGCCGCTGGCGCCATACGCGTCGATCGAGTTTTTAGCCATTTTTCACTTCACCTTTTTTCTGTTCCACCTGCTGAGACCATTTTTCAATCAGCCGGATTTTCGATTTACTCTTGCCACCAGCCCAGTAGCTATCCTGTACGCGGAGATGTCCGTAAGGGCATCGCAGGGCCCCGGAACAGGCGCCAGCCTGGTAATCCCGAAAATAAAACTCAGCAGCGGAACCACAGACCGGGCAATCAGGTATCTCTCTCATCACCGGGTCACCTCGCGGATTTTCTGGAATTTAGTGCCGTGGTGCGGATTGCCAGGGTTAGTAACCTTCGAATTCATAAACCCCGCGGCCACCAGACGCTCGCAGCGGTAGCGAGGGCGATCAACGAAGCCAGCCAGGGACTGCCACTCAAACCAGACTCCAACCGGCACCAACTGGAGCAGTTTGATATCCAGTTCTGTGAGTTTGCTGGTTACCGCTACGGGCTCGGTGCTTCCACCCGGCATCCAGTAGCCATTCAGGTTTTGCGCTTTGCCTTCGCGCTCCAGCACCATCAGGCGGGCCAGCATTTCAGGCGCTGTCAGGTCGAAATAAACAGCCAGCTCACGGCAGGTGACCTTCTCCAGCTCTTTCAGCACGTCAGTAATTTTTTCCATCAGAGATATCCTCACGGTTAAATTTGTTAGCCCCGGAAACCTTTCGGGATGTCGGTATCCAGTTTGCTGCTCACACCGAACGAGCTGCCGGTAGACAGGTTTGCCGGACAAAGGCTCAGCACCAGCTCAGGCCATTTTCGGCGCAGGGTAGCCATGTTCTGAATCTTCTCGCACCACCACTGATGGCGTTGGATTCGCTCAATCATGGTTCGGATATGGTCATGGCTGCAGCCATGCTCCTGGCGCAGCAAACGAATTTCGTTTGCCCAGGCGACAAAGTTCGGTTCTCTCGGTTTTGCAAGGCAGCCATCAAACTCGGCTGCTCGCTCGTACATCTCGACGATGGTCGACCAGAACCACATAGCGAGGTCAAAGTCGTCATCGGTAGCCAGGTTGCTGTCTTCGGTTACGTCAGGAATAACTGCTTCCGGGATGACGGTTTTCTGAGCAGCTTCAGAAAAGTTATCCACAGGGAGAGGACGCCCCTCTTGTTTTTTAAGATCTGTTTTAAGATCTGTATTTTTAAGATCTGTATAGAGATAGGATTCGGCGTTTGTGCCGTTTCCATTCGGCGTTTGTGCCGAATCCTGGATATGGCGTTTATGCCGAATGCATTCGGCGTTTGTGCCGTTTGCATTCGGCGTTTGTGCCGAATCCAATTCTTTCAATGACTTATTCCGATTCGGCGTTTGTGCCGAATCCAGTATTGCCGGGAAAATCTTGTGCATCAGTTCTTCCTGGTCGATGCGGTAGTGCTTCTTCGGTGTACCGTTCACCTGACGGGTATCTTCCTGAATAACGCCGGGCAAATATTGCTCAGTGATTTTGTAGATAGCCCTTCTAACAACATCACCTTCAAGAACACGAACCTCTTTCGCGAGCGCCGCATGCTCCTTGTAAAACCAGCCATCATCCAGACTCGACTTACCCGACCAGAACACCAGCTGATTGAGAATCGCTGCCAGCAAATGCTGCTGCCTGTCTCCTGCAAAGAAATCCAGATACGGGCCGGGAATCGTTATGCAGTTCCCCTGCCCTGACATGGCCTGAACAATTTCAAAGACCTGATTGCTCATACCAAAACCTCATTGTGTAGCCGTAAAAACTCACGTAACCCCATCCAGCCAACTTTCCCGCAGGCTTTCCGGTAGGAAACATCTTTCTCTGTCGCAGTGAGAACCGTCACCATGTGCCCCTTGTGTCTGTGCTGAAAGCGGGAGCCGGCCTTAGGGAAACCATTACAGGCAATATCCCCTTCGGACGGCTCATACACCGGATAAGCACGTTTCAGACGAGCAATCAACTCAGCAGCAGACTGGTTACACATGGTTGAACCTCGCTTAGTGAATCAGCGTGTTACCGGAAGGACCGCCATCAGCAATCCGGTCAGAGATAGCAATCATTGCGCCGAACAGCGCTTCCATTTCGTCGTCCACCCGTTGTTTGCGGTGAAGAAGTTCACGGAAAGTTTCGGAGTAATAACTACGCACCCGCGCCAGCAGCAACGGCGGCATAGCCCGTTCAATCGCCGGGAGAAGCTGCGCAATCTTTTCGATTGATGCAGGTGAATCACTTTCAACCCAGCGGTAAATCTTCTGGATATTGCGGCTCAGTGCGTCAGGGTGGCTTTCGTCGTACAACTCTGGTGCTGTCATCCCCAGGGAGAAGTACGCTTCGACAATCGCCGATACAGGCGTTTTGCGGCCACCTGGATAAAGCGCCCAGGCATTCATGGCCTCGCGAATGCGTTCATGCCTGATTTTCATGATTCACCTCACCAGAACGTTTTGCTTTAGCATGTTGATCGTAAACTTCAGGGTCGTATTGCAGGACTCCCCCAGAAGCTAGTTGCAGTCTCATCGCATTTTTTTCAGGAACGAGTTCCCCCCAAACGGAAACTGACGCGGGGGCTACGCCCGCAGCTTTGGCTAATTTCGACTTGCTGCCGAAGTAATTGATTGCATCTTGTTTAAACACAGGCTCATCTCCTTAGGTTTTCCTAAGGATATTTGATCGTAGAGAAACTTAAGTCAAGAAAATTTAGAATTCTCTAATGATGGAAAATAAAACCTTTGGCTCACGCCTTCTTGAAAGGCGAAAACAGTTGAAACTCTCTCAGTCCGCTCTTGCTAAGTTGGTCAAGGTTTCGCACGTCACGATCTCCCAGTGGGAAAGGGATGAAACCCAGCCAGCTGGTAAAAGGCTGTTTGCTTTGAGCAGTGGTCTGCAATGCAGTCCAACATGGTTACTTTATGGTGATGATGACCAGGTCCCTGGCGAGCCTATTCCGCGCCAGGAAAAAGAGTTGTCGGAGGAACAGCAAGAACTTCTCGGGCTTTTTGATGCCCTTCCTGATTCTGATCGAGAAGGATTTCTCAATGAATTGCGAGCGCGAGTAGAGATGAACAACCAGCGATTCGAAGAATTACTGAAAGTCAGAAAGCGCGCCTCGAGAAAGTAACCTCATTCCAAATTTAAAGTAATCCATTTTAATCAATGGGTTACTTTCTTACGCTTCTAAATTTAAGTTTTTCTACAAAATAACTCTTGATTGAAAACTTAAGTTATTCTAAGTTTATCCCATCCAAACCAATCACCGCACAGTGACTGGCAAGAAGAAAATGTTCCGCTACCCGGCGATAAGGGCTAACTAACGAGGTGAATATGGAAAGCAAAGATCTGGTGGTGATTAACGGCCAACTGTGCAACAAAGACGTTGCCATGCTGATTATTGAGAAGGTTTTACCTACCGTTCTTGTGGTGGTGGCTGAAAAGGTGAGGGACAGGCAAACCAAGGATGAAGTGAAAGAAGCAGCCACAACCGTAGTTGAAGCCGCTATATCGGCAATTAGTTTGAAGAGCCTAGTTGCTCCCAAGTCTTGATCGCTTTCGCACTTTCCTCTTCCTCACGCTTTGTAAGCAGGGAGAGAAAATCAACCTCAGAGCGGTCGACTTCATAAAGGAACTCTTCAGGGGTGATTTCTTTGGGTTGAGTTGATGCGTAAACAACGGCCAAAAGCCAAGCCTTGTCATCTTTATTCATGATTTACCTTTGCTGGTTGTGTGAGAACTCCAGCATACCACCGAGCCTGAAGTGGTGAAAAGACAGGCAAATAACAGACCTTGCAATGCAGTGAATGCGGCTATGCGCACGCGGTTCAGTTAAAGCAGTACCACTTGTTTCCCGAAGTGGGGTGGAAAGAAAGCTGCCGATACCAGTTGTTAACTGGCTGGTATCACCGGGAGGCACCCGGCACTGCATTGCAAGGTCTGTTGGTACTCAAATTCACATGACAGTGAGGGTAGCAAATGATCCGCGAACATGAAGTTCCTGCATGGCACCGGTTCTGTATAAAGGTTGCCTTGTTTTTGGCTGTAGTTGTCGTTATCAGCTTCCCATTCTGGAGTAACAAATGAGCAAAAACGGCATTCGTTCCTTGGTAATCGCGCTGGCCATCGGATTAGTTTTCTGGGGTGGGCTGGCTGTCGAAATTATGTATATCAAAGGGGTGTTCCATGGCTAATTTATTACATGGCAACCCAGCTTTTAAAGCAGCACAAAGCAAGCTGGCTATTGCGCAATTTATTGGCAATGGTGAAATGTGGGCCGAAGCTTTTTCGTCTATGAAAGATATTTTTGAGAAAGCAAAGCACGCAGAAGATTTTATGTTTTGCAGTCGCGAAGAATCTCTCTCAGCCCTGAAATTCAACGATGTTATTTTGAATTATGACATGTATGGCGATTTGGTTTCTGTTAACGCAGATTCTGGCAATGCACGTTACAAAATAAACACCGAAGTTTCTTACTAATACCAGCACCTTTTATTTAATGCCTTGACTGGCAGGTATTATCACACATTAAATTTAACCGGAGATAGATAAATGGAAGAATTAAAGTTGCACTGTCATGGTTGCGGCGGTTCTTTTGCTCGCGATGAGTTGCAATACCGCCCCTCTGGAAGAGGTGCTTATCGGAGAGACTTTTATTTCTGCCCGGTATGCAATGAGAAAGAAAAGCAGAAAATCGCCCTCTCCGCTGCTGCTTCCTCGTTTCGTAAAACCTTGCCGTCACGCCCAGGACACCTTGCACACAAGCGCTGGTAGGTGACGGATGATAATCACATCCAACCGTATTCCATCGCATGTAAATGAAAAGGCATCGCATGTTCTGAGCTTGTACAGCAAGGGTGATATAAAGCCATGCCGAATCAAATGCGGGAATTTAAGTTTAAAGATTGGCAGAAAATGGCGCTTATTATCCCGCAATAACGGTACCTGCTGGGAAATTATGAGCCATGAAAAATACAACCAACTTAAAGACAGGAAAGCACAATCATGAAAATAGAATTCAATGATCAAGGGTCGGATTCAGTCATCACATTAACAAGCACTGTATTTGAATTCCGTCTTCATAACCGCGTTGTTGATACAGCGCTATTTCTTGCCCCTTCCGTTCGTGCTAAGCGTAGCGGTTTCTTTGTTTTAAAAACAGTTATTACCGGTAAAACTTCTCACGTACTGCGTGCGTATAAAGCGATTAAAGCGGAGGCATCACGATGAGCTGCGGATATCAAGGTTATGAGTTTGGTGCGCATTACCCGGATAGCCTTTGCTGTGATGGCTACCTGTGGGATTGCGACGCATACGAAGATGGCATGTTGACGAATGGTGGTGACATTCCTTGCCCTGTCTGTAATCGCAAGCAGTGGCTGTCCTTCTACCGCGATCACATCATTGAGTGCGGAATGATGCAGTCAGAGCGCAAGCATGGGCCTAAAACTGTGAAATACGGGGGTTTCCCTGAGCCCGTGCGTGGTGATGCAAAGGCTATGCGTACTATCCGTCGCTGGCTGCGTCGCGGTTGGTATCAGGGCCGGAAGTTCGATGCGGAAGCGCACAAGGTGACGGCATGAATCTCACCGAACTTACCCCGGAGGTTGCCAGAGAGTCCGGCAGCATCCTGATTATCGTCGCCGCACGCCTGGTACGTCGCGAGTTTTTCACTCCGCTGCATAACCTCTGCGAAACGGGAAAGCGTGTTGTAAGCACCCGCGAACTGCGTAATGCAGTAGAGCAGGTAGAAGAATACATGAACCGAGAGGCTCTGAAGATCGTTGATGGACATGACAGGCTGACCAAAAACATCAAAGAGGCTGAGGCCCGTATTGCGGAACTGGAACTAAGGCACCGTCAGCGTGACCGCGACGACTTCATCAATGCAATTAACCACCCTAACTCTCTGTATACCGCCGATGAAGCTATGGAAGCGATCGCTGAATACGACCGTACACACTGAATGATTTCCAATAATCAACATTAAGCCGGGACACTGATTATAGTTTCCCGGCCATGAGGTTATTTATGGCCGATATTACTCAAGAAGATGAATGGGTGATGGAAAAGGGAATTGTAGCGAAGATGTATATGACTCCCCGGCAAATTAAATCTTACCGGGAGGGGAGATGGATTGAGGGGGTTCATTATAAGAAGCACTCACCTGACCCCGAAGCTTCAGAAGGAAGGGTGACTCTTCTCTACAACTACACCAGGATTAATAGGCTTGTCGGGGAAACATAATGAATATGCCAGCTGGCGTAGAGCTGCATGGGAAGGGAATAAGAATTAGCTTTCTATATCGCGGCATACGGTGCCGCGAAGTTTTGCGGGGCTGGACTGTATCAAATAGCAATATACGAAAGGCTGGTAACCTCCGTGCTTTAATAGTAAGTGAGATTCAGCAGGGGAAGTTTGACTATGCAGAGCATTTTCCTGAATCAAAAGCGATTAAAAAATTTACCACGACACAAAAAGTTAAAGCCTTTGGTGAATTATGCAAAGTTTATCTTGATGCCAAAAAGCTTGAGGTTTCAGCAGCATCATACAGAGGTGCAGAATCACGAATAGCAACACTTTGCGCTATCGTCGGAAGTAATACGCATATTGCAGATATTCAGCATACCGATCTGTTGAATTACAGAAACTTGCTGTTGACGGGAAACACCTTTAGCGATCATGCGCCCTGGTTAAAAAGAAAAGGTCGGGCTGTATCCACGGTCAACGGCCTGATGAACAACCTGACTGCGTTGCTCAAACTGGCTAACCTGAGCGGTTTTATCGAGCATACCCCGCACGAAGGTATAAAGATGCTCAAGCGCTCCAGGAGAGACCCGGATCCGCTTCTCCAGAGTGAGTTCGAAGGTTTTATAAAAGCGCTATCTCCTCGTTATGTTTTACTCTGGACTACAGCTATCTTTACCGGCCTTCGGCATGGAGAGCTTACAGCTTTAGCCTGGGAAGATGTGGACCTTGATAAGGGTGAACTTCACGTTAGGCGTAATCAGACTAACGAGGGACTGTTTGTGCCACCTAAAACCGAAGCGGGGATCAGAACTGTAACCCTGCTTGAGCCTGCGCTGAACGCTTTACGTGAGCAATTCAAGCTAACTGGCGCATTAAGCAAAACCGAAATCACCTTCCATCACCGCGAACATGGTTTAACTGAACAACAAAAACTGCGGTTCGTGTTTATCCCGCCCAAAAACTGGCGCGGGGAAACGAAGTATTACGGATCTCAGTCTCTGGGGTATAGTTGGGAGGCAGGATTAAAGAAGGCAGGTATCAGGAACAGGCGCCCTTACCAGTCGCGCCACACTTTTGCGTGCTGGTTATTAACTGCCGGTGCTAACCCGTCGTTTATCGCCGGACAGATGGGTCACGAAAACGCGAAGATGGTTTATGAGATTTACTCGAAGTGGATCGGAGAGATGGACCGCAACCAGGTGGAGATGCTGAATAGCAGTTTTTCTGACGTTGTGTCCCAAGGGTGCCCCAAACGCAAGGTAGTTGGTATAAAAAACGTTTGATTTCAGCAAAATAAAAAAGCTTGCCGGAATATTAACTTTATCCCAACATGATCGCCGATCGCGCTGCAACGGCAGTGAAACAAACTCAGGAGCGAAAATGATTACACTGTGGGGACGTAATAACTCGACCAACGTGAAGAAAGTGCGCTGGGTGCTGGAGGAGCTGGATCTGCCGTATGAGCAGATCCTCGCCGGGCTGGAGTTTGGTCTCAATCATGACCCGGAATATCTGGCGATGAACCCCAACGGGCTGGTGCCGCTGTTAAAGGACGATGCCACCGGGGTGGTGTTGTGGGAATCAAATACGATTATTCGCTACCTTGCCGCCCAGTATGGCGCTGACCGTCTGTGGCTGGCCGCGCCGGCGCAGCGCGCGCAAGGCGATAAGTGGATGGACTGGTCCAACGGCACGCTCTCTCCCGCCCATCGCCCGGTATTAATGGGCCTGGTGAGGACGCCGCCGGAGCAACGCGACCCGGCGGCCATCGCCGCGGGGATCAGCGCCTGCGAAGCGCTGTTCGCCATGCTGGATGACGAGCTGGCGAAAACGCCGTGGCTCTCCGGCGAGCAGTTCGGCCTTGGCGATATTGCCGTCGCCCCCTTCGTCTACAACCTGCTGTCGATCCTCGACAGCTGGCAACCGCGTCCCCATCTGCAGCGCTGGTATCAGCAGATTAGCCAGCGTCCGGCCTGGCGCGAAGTGGTGCAGATCCCGGTCACCTGAAATTAACTCTCCGGACTCAGCCGCAATAGCTCGCCGTTAGACTCGTCGGTTAACACATACAGATAGCCGTCGGGTCCCACGCGGACGTCGCGGATCCGTTTCCCGCGCGCCTCCAGCAGGCGCCCCTCCTCATGGACCTGATTGCCGTCCACCGCCAGAACAATCAGCGATGTCTCCTTCAGCGCGCCGATAAACAGCTTATGTTGCCACTGGGGAAAGGTCTGCGCCGCGTAAAAGGCCATCCCGCTCACTCCCGGTGAGACCGGCCAGACATACAGGGGAGGCTCGGTCCCCGGCACCGTCTTGCCCCTGGCCTCCGGAATGGGCAGGCCGCTGTAGTTAATGCCGTGCGTCGCCAGTGGCCAGCCATAGTTTTTTCCCGCCTGTGGGATATTAATTTCATCCCCGCCGCGCGGGCCATGCTCGTTCAGCCACAGCGCCCCGCTCCACGGATTCATCGCCATACCCTGCGGATTGCGGATGCCGTATGCCCAGATCTCCGGCCTCACGTCGGCCCGGCCACCAAAGGGATTATCCGGCGGAACGCCCCCGGTCTCCGTCAGACGGACCACTTTTCCCTGCAGCTTGCCAAGATCCTGAGCGGTGGGACGCTGATTGTTCTCCCCGAGGCCAATAAACAGATGCCCTTTGCCGTCGAACACCAGCCGGCCGCCAAAATGATTGCCGACGGAGAGTTTCGGCTGCTGGCGAAACACCACGGTGAAGTTCGTCAGCTGCGTGGCATCCTGGCTCAACTGCCCGTAGCCCACCGCGGTGCCCGCTTTGCCGCTGGCGTCGCTCTCCGCATAGCTTAGCCACACCCGCCGCGACTGCGCGAAATCCGGGGCCAGCGCCACGTCCAGTAAGCCTCCCTGGCCGTTGGCCCACACCTGCGGCACGCCGGCTATCGCCGCCGACAGGCCTTTACCCGGCTGCCAGCGCTTGAGCTCGCCGCCGCGCAGAGTAATCAACATGCCCTGGTCGCCGGGGAGAAACGCCAGGCTCCACGGATGGGCCAGCCGGTTCTGCAATACTTCCACCCGCACCGCGGCCTGGCTCAGGGCCGGCAGCGACAGGGTGCTCAATAGCAACAGCAGCGGGATCGGACGCATGGCATTCTCCTTTCGTGAGCTCTGCGCTAAAGGGTAGCCAGCGGGGAAATTTGCGCGGGGATTTTTACATAACCTTTAACAGGGGAAGCGTCCACTTCCCCTGGGTTTCAGCCGATCAGGCATGAGGGATTGGCGACAATTTATTCAATTTATGAATATTTGAAGTCAATCCTGTCAGACAGCGTTCTAGCTTCTCTACGTTAACAGCGATGTACAGCGGACAATCATGATGTCCGCTCATCAGGCATACTGCAGCGGCGGCGACGGACTCGCCGGCCAAACGAAGGGCATCCCTCTCCTCCGGTGAAATGACATTCTGCAGGCGCGGCGCCTGGGCACGCATTTCACGGCAAAGCTCAAACAAGTTTTCACGCAGATGGTCATTTTCGCTGACTGACATGTAGCCTTTGGCCTTTCGCAGCTGCAGATAGGCGTCAATATCGATATTGGCGTTAATGAGCTTCTGCAAAAGGTGGCGGTATAGTCTGTCAACGGTCATCACGGTTCCTCCTCTGTCGTCCTTTACCTCATCCATAATACGGTTATTTTTTGTACAAAATGATGCGCCAGGTCAATTATTCCCAAGCCTTTAACACCCTTTACAATGTAACAACCTTGCCGCTTTGTTAGGTATATAACAAAGATTATGTTATACGATCACATTTAATTTCAAAAAGAAATTAATTCGCATTCGCCGCTATAAAAAGGCCAAAATAGTGCTGCAATGATCACATTATATTGCTGGCGCTATTGCACGATCGCCAGTCAGGATGCCATAACAAATCATTAATGTAATACGTATAACATTTAATAAAAACAGCGACCGCGGTTCGCTGATAATCTCTCTGCCCATTTGCAAGGAACTGAACCATGACGCCCGGTAAAAGAAACTACCTTCTGTTGAGTCTTTTCGATTTCCTCTACCTGTTCGCCTGGTCGTCGACCATGGCTTTCTTTGTCATCTGGACCACCCAGCATCTTGGCATCAGCGCCACGAAAACCGGCCTGCTCTATTCGGTCAACGCCTTTATCGCCCTGCTGATGCAGCCTTTCTTCGGCTTTATCTCCGACAAGTTCGGCCTGAAAAAACGCCTTATCTGGCTGCTGGTGGCGCTGCTCCTGCCGGTAGGCCCCTTCTTTATCTACGTTTACGCGCCGCTGCTGATGCACAGCTTCTGGATTGGCGCGCTGCTGGGAGGCATCTATCTGGGGATCATCTTTAACTCCGGCTGCGGGGTGATCGACTCTTATATCGATAAGATTTCCCGCCGCTACCAGTTCGAATACGGTCGGGTGCGGATGTGGGGCTCGTTAGGCTGGGCGGCCGCGGCCTGGATCGTCGGTAAATATATCGACAGTAATCCCAATCTGGCCTTCTGGCTCGCCAGCCTCGCCATCGTCATCGCCGCCGTCTGCTTTATGCTGACCAAAATCGAATTAACTGACGCCGATGTGGCGTGAAGCGAATCGCTGAAGGTCTCCCATGCCCTTGAGCTGGCGAAGAACAGCCAGTTCTGGATGCTGCTGATTTTTACCCTGTTCGTCACGCAGATTTATGACACCTACGATCAGCAATTTGCCCAGTACTTCTCGCTGCAATTCCCGACGCCGGAGGAAGGCAACCGCTGGTATGGGATCCTCGCCTCCATTCAGGTGTGCGGCGAAACGCTGTTCTTATGCCTGATGCCGTGGTTTGTTAACCGGACCGGCGCCAAATGGGCGGTGATCATTGCCGGGCTGATCATGTCGGTACGTATTGCTGGCTCGGCGGTGCCTCTCGGCCCGGTGTGGATTGGCGCAGTAAAAATGATGCATGCCCTGGAGAAACCGTTAATTCTGGTGTCGGTCTTTAAATTCATCGCCGCCAACTTCGACCACAAGCTCTCTTCAACAGTCTATTTACTGGTGCTGTTTGTCGCCTCGATCGCCACCGCCATCTACTCGCCGCTGGCAGGCTATCTGTACGATACCATTGGCTTCGCCGACACCTATTTGATCCTCGGCGGCATCGCCGGGCTCTTTACTCTGATCTCTGTCTTCACGCTGCAGGATAAGCGCGAGCCGAAAAAGCCCGGCGTCGCCCCCTCCGGAGCCGTCACCCCGGCGCAATAAGTCTCTGCCCGGCAGCAACGCCGGGCATGAATCGCCGCCCGCGCGCACGGCGTGCCGGAAGCGTTTCCCGCACCTCTGCCCCGGGGCGTGCGGGATCCGCTGTAGCGGCAGGGGCGTGAAAGGCAGGGTTGGGTGCGCTTTTTCACCATTAACCGTGACGGAGCTATACTCTTTTTCACAAAGATCTGTAGAATTCCTGCCCTGACCATTCCAATAATTGAACACTTTTTAAGCTATGAGCAATGTCACGCACCAGCCGAAAATCGGCTTCGTCTCCCTGGGCTGCCCGAAAAACCTCGTGGACTCAGAGCGTATCCTGACCGAACTGCGCACCGAAGGTTATGACGTCGTACCTACCTACGACAACGCCGATATGGTGATCGTTAACACCTGCGGCTTTATCGACAGCGCTGTGCAGGAATCGCTGGAAGCGATCGGCGAAGCGTTGAAAGAGAACGGCAAGGTGATCGTCACCGGCTGTCTCGGCGCAAAAGAGGATCAGATCCGCGAAGTGCACCCGAAGGTGCTGGAGATCACCGGTCCGCACAGCTATGAGCAGGTGCTGGAGCACGTCCACCACTATACGCCAAAGCCGAAGCACAACCCGTTCCTGAGCCTGGTGCCGGAACAGGGCGTGAAGCTGACGCCGCGCCACTACGCCTACTTAAAAATTTCCGAAGGCTGCAACCATCGCTGCACCTTCTGCATTATTCCGTCCATGCGCGGCGATCTGGTGAGCCGTCCGATTGGCGAAGTGCTGGCGGAAGCCAAACGCCTCGCTGACGCTGGCGTGAAAGAGCTGCTGGTGATTTCGCAGGACACCTCCGCCTACGGCGTCGACGTCAAGCACCGCACCGGTTTCCACAACGGTATGCCGGTGAAGACCAGCATGGTCAGCCTGTGCGAAGAGCTGGCGAAGCTCGGCATCTGGGTGCGCCTGCACTATGTCTACCCGTACCCGCACGTCGACGATGTGATCCCGCTGATGGCGGAAGGCAAAATTCTGCCGTACCTCGATATTCCGCTGCAGCACGCCAGCCCGCGTATCCTGAAGCTGATGAAGCGTCCAGGATCCGCGGACCGTCAGCTGGCGCGCATCAAGCAGTGGCGTGAAATCTGCCCGGATCTGACCCTGCGCTCCACCTTTATCGTGGGCTTCCCGGGCGAAACGGAAGATGATTTCCAGATGCTGCTCGACTTCCTGAAAGAGGCGCGTCTCGACCGCGTCGGCTGCTTCAAGTACAGCCCGGTTGAAGGCGCCACCGCCAATGAGCTGGCGGACCAGGTGCCGGAAGAGGTGAAAGAGGAGCGCTGGAACCGCTTTATGCAGCTGCAGCAGCAGATCTCTGCCGAGCGTCTGCAGGAAAAAGTGGGCCGCGAAATCCTGGTGCTGGTGGATGAAGTGGATGAAGAAGGCGCCATTGGCCGCAGCATGGCCGACGCCCCGGAAATCGACGGCGCGGTCTACCTGAACGGCGAAACCCGCGTTAAGCCTGGCGACGTGGTGCGGGTGAAAGTCGAGCACGCCGACGAATACGATCTGTGGGGAACCCGGATCTAGTCCAGCTTCCCGGATAGCGGCTTATCGCATTCCCCTGCCTGGGGGGTCCTCCCGTAGGCTCCCCCCCAGGCCCGGCAAGCGCAGCGCCGATTACCTTCCAGCCAACCCTGTGGCACCGTTATTTTGCCGGGTGACGGCTACGCCTTACCCGGCCTACGGGGTCCTCTCACAGGCATATACCTCGCAGGCCCGGCAAGCGCAGCATTGATTACCTTCCAGGCAATCCTGTTGCGCCGTTATTTTGCCGGGTGGCGGCTACGCCTTATCCGGCCTGGAGGGTCCTCTCACAGGCTGACACATCGTAGGCCCGGTAAGCGCAGCGCCACCGGGCGATGACAGCAGGCACGGAGCCACTTTTATGCCGGGTGGCGGCTCCGCCTTACCCGGCCTACGGGGTCCTCTTACAGGCTCATACCTCGTAGGCCAGTAAGCACAGCGCCACCGGGCGATGACAGCAGGCACGGAGCCAGTTTTATGCCGGGTGGCGGCTCCGCCTTACCCGGCCTACAGTTCCCTCTCACAGGCTCATACCTCGTAGGCCCGGTAAGCGCAGCGCCACCGGGCGATGACAGCGGGCACGGAGCCGTTTTTATGCCGGGTGGCGGCTGCGCCTGACCCGGCCTGGGGTTCGTGCGACCTGTCGTTAATTTATTCACCAGCCTTGCTGAAACTGCCGGTGCTGGCGGCCTCAAAATCGCTGAGACGTTCCCGGAAGGCCGGGGCAGCCCGCATGGATGCGGGCTGAGGGCCGTGTTTTGCACGGACGCTGCCTCGGCCCGACCCGAAGCCTGCAGGGATAAGTCGAAGGGACCACACAGTGGCGATTTTGCTGGCCGGAGCCCGGGGGTACAGGGGGCGGCGGCGACTGGCCGCCCCCTGTGCGCTCCCTGCACCGTAAGAGACATAACGCAGAAAATTAACCGGGAGCGCAATATGCGCTGACGCCACACGTGATAAACGCTTTTCCCGGATGAGAAAGTGGCAACCGATGCAGCTTATCCCCCTGTCGTGCGCCAGACCGTCCCCCGACGTCCCCTACCCCTTTAACTTCGGATCCAGCGCATCGCGCAGGCCATCTCCCAGCAGATTAAACGCCAGCACGGTCAAGAAAATCGCCACCGCCGGAAACAGCGCCACATGCGGAGACATCACCATATCCGCCCGCGCCTCGTTGAGCATGGCCCCCCACTCCGGCGTGGGCGGCTGCGCGCCGAGACCGAGAAACGACAGACTGGCCGCCGAAATAATCGATACCCCAATGCGCATGGTGAAATAAACCACGATTGACGACACCGTCCCCGGCAGGATGTGGTGGAAGAGGATGGTGGCATCGCTGGCGCCAATGCTGCGCGCCGATTCAATAAAGGTCTGCTGCTTTAATACCAGGGTGTTGCCGCGCACCAGCCGGGCGAACGCCGGGATCGAGAAGATCGCCACGGCGATAATCACGTTGGCCATCCCGCTGCCCATGACGGCGACCACCGCGATCGCCAGCAGGATCCCCGGAAAGGCGAACAGCACGTCGCACAGACGCATAATCAGCCGGTCCCACCAGCCCTCATAGTAGCCGGCCAGCAGCCCAAGCACCGTACCGATGGCCGCGCCAATCAGCACCGCCAGCACCCCGGCGGCCAGCGAGATCTGCGCGCCCACCAGCACCCGGCTGAAAATATCACGCCCCAGCGAGTCGACGCCGAACCAGTGCACCAGCGAAGGCCCCTCGTTAAGCCGGTCATAGTCAAAATAATTTTCCGCATCGTACGGCGCTATCCATGGGGCGACGATGGCCACCGCAATCAGCAACAGCACAAAAATACCGGCGCCCATGGCCACCGGCTGACGCCGAAAGCGCCGCCAGAACTCATGCCAGGGGGTATGGATCTCGCCGGGCCTGATGCCCGGCATGGCGTTCAGCGCCGCCTGCCTTCTCCAGTTAAGCAATCGCACCTTACTTATACCTGATAGCCGGGTTTATGGCCGCGTACAGCACATCCACCACTAAATTGATAAGAATAAACTCCAGCGAAAAGAGCAGCACTTCCGCCTGAATCACCGGGTAATCGCGCATTTCTACCGAATCGACCAGCAGTCGTCCCAGCCCCGGCCAGTTGAAGACCTTCTCCACGACGATCGAGCCGCCGAGCAGAAAGCCGAACTGCAGCCCCATCATGGTGACGACCGGGATCATCGCATTGCGCAGACCATGCTTGAGCACCACCCGCGTTTCGCTCACCCCTTTCGCCCGGGCGGTACGCATATAGTCTTCATGCAGCACATCGACGAACGACGCGCGGGTAAAGCGCGCCATCACCGCCGCCACCGCCGCGCCAAGGGTCAACGACGGCAAAATATAGTGCCGCCAGCTGTCGGCGCCCACCGTCGGCAGCCAGCCCAGCTCAACCGAAAACACCTGCATCAGCAGCATACCGAGGGCAAAGGCCGGAAACGAAATGCCGCTCACCGCCAGCGCCATTCCCAGACGGTCAGGCCAGCGATTGCGCCACACCGCCGCCGCGATCCCCGCCGCCATGCCAAACAGCACCGCCCAGCTCATGCTGGCCAGCGTCAGCCACAGGGTGGGCATAAAGCGGCTGGCTATCTCACTGGCAACGGGACGCCGCGAGGCCATGGACATGCCAAAATCGCCGCGCAGCACGTTGGTGATGTAGTGCCAAAACTGGACATGCAGCGGCTGGTCAAGCCCCAGCTGCTGGCGCACCATCGCCACCACCTGGGCGTCGGCTTCCGGTCCGGCAATCAGCCGCGCCGGATCGCCGGGCAGCATATGGACGAAGAGAAATACCAGCACCGCGACGATTAGCAGGGTGGGGATCAGCCCCAGCAGGCGCTTAATCACATAGTTGAGCATCGTACCTCCACCACCCGCCCCGCGGAAAAACCGCCCTCCTCCCACCCGTGCCGGAGGGCATCATCTCGACCTTCACGGTGTTAAATCTGCCTGTTCGAAGCTAAAGCCGGTGTCCCGCTGGATATAGAAGCCGGTGAGATTCTTGCTGTGGGCAGAGACCAGTTTCTCCACCACCAGCGGCACCCACGGCGACTCTTTCCAGATAATATCCTGCGCCGCTTTATAGAGTTTGGTTTTCTCTTGCGGATCGGTGGTTTTCAGCGCCTCGCTCAGCGCGCTATCCACCTGCGGGTTGCTGTAAAAGGCGGTGTTGAACAGAGTCGGCGGCCAGTTTTGGGAAGCAAACAGCGGCGACAGCGCCCAGTCGGCTTCGCCAGTGGAGGCGGACCAGCCGGTATAGAACATCCGTACCCCGCTCTCTTTCTGCCCTTTACCTTCCACTTCCGCCGCCCGCTGACCGGCGTCCATCGCCGTCACCTGCGCCTTAATGCCCACCTGCGCCAGCTGCTGCTGGGTAAACTGCAGCACTTTCTGCGCGGTGCTGTGGTTATGTGACGACCACAGCGTCGTGCTAAACCCGTTGGGGTAGCCGGCCTCTTTCAGCAGCTGGCGCGCTTTCGCCGGATCGTAAGGCCACGCGGGGTAGCTCTGGGCGTAGGCAATCGACGGCGGCACCACGCCGGTCGCCGGGGTGGCATAGCCGGCAAACGCCACCTTGACCAGCGCCTGGCGGTTGATGGCGTAGTTGATCGCTTCGCGCACCTTCGGATTATCGAACGGCTTCTGCGTCACGTTCATGCTGATGTAACGCTGCATGATCGACGGACTGGCCACCAGCTCCAGTTTGCTGTTTTTCGCCAGCAGCGGCGCCTGCTCATAGGGGATCGGGAAGGCGAACTGCGCCTCGCCGGTCTGCAGCATCGCCGCCCGGGTATTGTTATCGACCACCGGTCGCCAGGTAATGGAATCCAGCTTCGGCAGCCCCGGCTGCCAGTAGCCATCGAACTTGCTGACCTTCACGAAGTCGGTCTGGTTCCAGGTATCGAGCTTATACGGCCCGGTGCCCACCGGGTGGAAGCCGATATCTTTGCCATATTTTTTCAGCGCCGCCGGCGAAATCATCGCCGTCGCCGGATGGGCGAGAATATTAATAAACGCCGAGAACGGCTGCTTGAGGGTAATTTTCACCGTGGTCGGATCGACCGCCTCGGTGCTGGCGATATTTTTATACAGGTTATAGCGCTTAAGATGGTTTTCCGGGTTGCTGGCGCGGTCGAGGTTAGCCTTGACCGCCTCGGCGTTAAAGTCGGTGCCATCCTGGAATTTCACCCCACTGTGCAGCTTGATGGTGTACACCAGGCCATCCGGCGACACGGTGTAGCTCTCGGCAAGGACATTTTGCAGCTTCATCTCTTTATCAAGGCCGAACAGGCCTTGATAAAAGGACTTCGCCACCGCCTGCGACAGGGTATCGTTGGCATCATAGGGGTCGAGCGTCGTGAAGTTAGACCCGACCGCCACCACCACATCTTTGGCGGCAAAAGCGGGGGCGCTCGCCAGGGCCGCCGCGATACTCAGCGCCAGCCACCATTTGCGTGAAACAGGTTGTGTCATCGTGTTCTCCTGAAAAGGTGCGTTATGTGTTGTTATGCTCTGCCCAGCACATCGGCGGCGTCGCGGGCGACGAAGTGGCCCGGCCCAACCTGCTGCAATGGCGGGCTGGCGATCTCCTCGCCCCGCTTATAAATATTGCCCGGAACGTCATCTGACAGCAGGACCCGTTGCGGATGACGGTAGGCCGGGTCGGCCACCGGTACGGCGGCCATGAGCTTACGGGTATAGGGGTGCTGCGGGTTTTCAAACACCGCGCGGCGCGGGCCGATTTCGACAATCCGGCCGCGATACATCACCGCCACGCGGTGGCTGATGCGCTCCACCACCGCCATATCATGGGAAATAAACAGAAACGCGATGCCCATTTCGCGCTGCAGGTCGAGCATCAGATTGATAATCTGCGCCCGAATGGAGACATCCAGGGCCGACACCGACTCATCGGCAATCACCACCTTCGGATTAAGCGCCAGCGCGCGGGCAATGCAGATCCGCTGCCGCTGGCCGCCGGAAAAGGCGTGGGGGTAGCGCCAGGCATGCTCCGGCTGCAGCCCCACGCGCTTTAGCAGCCAGGCGACCCGCTCGCGCGCCGCCTCCCTGTCCAGCAGGCCATGCACCCGCAGCGGCTCCATAATCGAATCGCCGACCGTCTGGCGCGGATCGAGCGAGGCGTAAGGGTCCTGAAAAATAAACTGAATATTGCGCCGCAGGGACTGCAGCTTGCTGCCGGAGAGGGTATCGATCCGCTGACCATCGAAGGTAATGGTGCCCCCCTGGGTCTCAACCAGCCTCAGCAGCGCCCGGCCGGTGGTCGACTTGCCGCAGCCGGACTCGCCCACCAGCGACAGGGTCTCTCCCGGCCAGAGATCAAAACTCACCTTCTCCACCGCATGCACTTCGCGCGTCACGCGATTGAGCAGTCCGCCGCGCACCGGGAAACGGGCCACCAGATCGCGCACCTGCAGAATAGGCTCCCCCGCCACCACCGTGTCTGGCGTGTCTGTCTCCGCCAGCGGCTGCCCCGGTAGCGGAAAGCGGCGAGGCAGATCCTGACCGCGCATCTCCCCCAGCCGGGGGACCGCCGCCAACAGCGACTGCGTATAAGGGTGCTGCGGGGAACGGAAAATCTCCTCGACGCTGCCGGTCTCCACCGCCTCGCCGCGATACATGACCAGCACCCGATCGGCGATATCGGCCACCACCCCCATGTCGTGGGTGATAAAGATTACCCCCATCGCCATCTCCTTTTGCAGGACGGCGATAAGTTGCAAAATTTGCGCCTGAATGGTGACATCCAGCGCCGTGGTCGGCTCGTCGGCAATCAGCACCGCCGGCCGACAGGAGAGCGCCATGGCGATCATCACCCGCTGGCGCATGCCGCCGGAGAGCTGGTGCGGATAGCGTGAGAGCATCTCTTCCGCCTGGGGAATACGCACCTGGTCGAGCATCTTTTTCGCCGCGCGCAGCGCCTCTTCGCGCCCCAGCCCCTGGTGCAGGCGCAGGGATTCGGCGATCTGCTCGCCGATGGTGAATACCGGGTTCAGCGAGGTCATCGGCTCCTGAAAAATCATCGCCAGATCCGCGCCGCGTACCCGGCGCATTTCGGCCTCCGATTGCTCATTGAGCGCGATCACCTGCCGGTTGCGCCGTCGCAGCCACAGCCCCTCGCTGCTCACCTCGCTGCTGGCGGCGTCAAGCAGACGCATCAGCGCCAGCGCGGTGACCGATTTTCCCGAACCGGACTCCCCGACAATCGCCAGCGTCTCGCTGCGGCGCAGGCTGAAGGAAAGCTGACGCACGGCCTGCACCTCTGGCGCATCCTGCTGGCGGAACGCCACGTTCAGGTTGCGCACCACCAGTACTTCGCAGGTATCCGTTTCGTGAGTTTGCGGCACTCTCCTCTCCCTTGTTCTATTCGCGATAAATGCCAATGGTCGGCGTATCGCCGGCATAGCACCAGGCGCGGTACATGCCTTCGCTGTTAAACGGTAAAACGACGTTGCCTTCGCGATCGACGGCAATCAGCCCGCCGCTGCCGCCGAGGGCCGGCAGCTTCTCCATCACCACCCGCTCGCAGGCGGAATAGAGACTGAGCTGACCGTACTCCATCAGGGCGGCGATATCGTAGGCCGCCAGGGTACGCATAAAGACTTCGCCGGTGCCGGTGCAGGAGACCGCCACGCTGGCGTTGTTGGCGTAGCACCCCGCGCCCGGCAGCGGGCTGTCGCCGACGCGTCCGGGCAGTTTGTTGGTCATGCCGCCGGTGGAGGTCGCCGCCGCCAGATTGCCGGCCAGATCGAGCGCCACCGCCCCGACGGTGCCCATTTTCTGCCGTTCGTCGAGCGGAGCGGCGTGATGGTCAAGGATGATCTCCCCGCCCGCTTTCGCCTCCTGCAGCTGCAGCAGACGCTCGGGGGTGGAAAAGAGATCGTTATCGACGCGCGCCATTCCGTGGGAGAAGGCGAAATTTTCCGCCCCCTCGCCGATCAGCAGCACGTGCGGGCTCTTCTCCAGCACCAGACGCGCCGCCAGCACCGGATTACGTAGATGTTTGACCCCGGCCACCGCCCCCGCCTGCAGGCTGTAGCCGTCCATCACGCAGGCGTCCAGCTCGTGGGTTTGATCGTGGGTAAATACCGAGCCCATCCCGGCGTTAAACAGCGGACACTCCTCCAGCAGACGGACGGCCTCGGTCACGGCATCCAGCGCACTGGCGCCTGCAGCCAACATTTTCTGCCCGCTTTCGACGATAGCCGACAGCGCCGCCACGTACTCCCGCTCCCGCTCCGGCGTCATCTGCGCGCGAGAAATCGCCCCTGCGCCACCGTGAATTGCTATAACCGCCTTGCCCATTTCGCCAGTCCTTAACGATGAAGTGGATAGCCCTCGCCCTGTCGTACCGCGTCGCGGCGCCGGTCACGTCAGGAATAAGGGTATTGATATCATTATATTGCTGAATGCCTTATACAATTTTTGAATATAGAAAGAGCGGCGGTCGATGTAAAGCCTCGTACCCAGGTGGCATACAGCCCGCGCCGCTTTTCTGCCATAATAGGCGTTTTCGCCGTTTTGCCCGCAGGAGTGACCCATGGATTTTACCGCCGGACTGATGCCGCTCGACACAGCCCTCACCCAGATGCTCGATCGTATTACGCCGCTGAGCGCGACGGAAACTGTACCGCTGTTGCAGGCCTTCGCGCGCGTCACCGCCCATGACATTATCTCCCCGCTGGATGTCCCCGGCTTTGATAACGCGGCGATGGATGGCTATGCCGTCCGGTTGAGCGACCTCAACGACGGCGCGGCCCTGCCGGTCGCCGGGAAGGCCTTTGCCGGCCAACCGTTTCACGACGCCTGGCCCACCGGCACCTGTATCCGCATCATGACCGGCGCGCCGGTGCCTGCAGGCTGCGACGCGGTGGTCATGCAGGAAGAGACCGAACAGACCGACGTCGGCGTGCGCTTTACCGCGCCGGTGAAAGCCGGGCAGCATATTCGCCGCCGCGGGGAAGATATCGCCCACGGCGCGGTGGTCTTCCCGGCGGGAACGCCGCTGACGGTAGCCGAGCTGCCGGTGCTGGCCTCGCTGGGCATTGCCGACGTCGAGGTGGTGCGCAAGGTTCGCGTCGCGGTCTTCTCGACCGGCGATGAGCTGCAGCTGCCGGGTCAACCGCTCGGCGACGGCCAGATTTACGATACCAACCGCCTGGCGGTGCATCTGATGCTCGAACAGCTGGGCTGCGAGGTCATTAACCTCGGCATTATTCCTGACGATCCGACGCAACTGCGTGAGGCCTTTATCGCCGCCGACCAGCAGGCCGACGTGGTCATCAGCTCCGGTGGCGTCTCGGTGGGCGAAGCCGACTACACCAAAACCATTCTTGAAGAGCTGGGGGAGATCGGCTTCTGGAAGCTGGCGATCAAGCCGGGCAAACCCTTCGCCTTCGGCAAGCTCAGCAGCAGCTGGTTCTGCGGCCTGCCGGGCAACCCGGTTTCCGCCACCGTCACCTTCTGTCAGCTGGTACAGCCGCTGCTGGCGAAGCTCTCCGGTAAGCACGGCCCGCTTCAGGCGACCCGCCTGCGGGTGCGGGCCGCCGCGCGGCTGAAAAAGTCCCCGGGCCGCCTCGATTTTCAGCGCGGTATTCTGCAGCGCAACCCGGACGGCGAGCTGGTGGTGACCACCACCGGTCATCAGGGCTCGCACATTTTCAGCTCTTTCAGCCTCGGCAACTGCTTTATCGTGCTGGAGCGCGAACGCGGCCACGTTGAAGCAGGCGAATGGGTCGACGTCGAACCGTTCAGCCATCTGTTTGGGGGGCTGTAATGGCCGTGGAGCTGAGCGATGAAGAGATGCTGCGCTATAACCGGCAGATTGTTTTGCGCGGTTTTGATTTTGACGGCCAGGAGCGGCTAAAGGCCGCTCGCGTGCTGGTGGTCGGCCTCGGCGGACTTGGCTGCGCCGCCGCGCAATATCTGGCCGCTGCCGGGGTGGGGCAGCTCACCCTGCTCGATTTCGACACCGTCTCGCTCTCTAATCTGCAGCGCCAGACGCTGCACAGCGACGCCGCCATCGGCCAGCCGAAGGTGGACTCCGCCCGCGAGGCGCTGGCGCGCATTAATCCGCACGTTCATCTGGTGCCGCTCAATGCCTTACTGGACGAAGCGGCGCTGGCGGGGCAGATTGCCGGGCACGATCTGGTGCTCGACTGCACCGACAACGTCGCCATTCGTAACCAGCTCAACGCTGGCTGCTTCCGCCACCAAACCCCGCTGGTTTCCGGGGCGGCGATCCGTATGGAGGGGCAGATCAGCGTCTTCACGTATCAGGAGGGCGAACCCTGCTACCGCTGCCTGAGCCGCCTGTTTGGCGAAAACGCCCTCACCTGCGTCGAAGCCGGCGTGATGGCCCCGCTGGTGGGCACTATCGGTTCCCTGCAGGCGATGGAGGCCATTAAGCTGTTGACCGGCTACGGCACGCCCGCCAGCGGGAAAATCGTGATGTACGACGCCATGACCTGCCAGTTTCGTGAAATGAAGCTGATGCGCCACCCGCAGTGCGAGGTATGCGGTACGCGCTAACGTTTAGCCGCCGGCGAGAGCCGTCGCCGGTGAAGTTGTGACCTCTGCCGTTATTCTATCCCCTGGCGATTATCGCCATCCCGCTTGTTGATTTGTGTCAATATAACTTTCATTCGAAAGTGTTTTTATGTTCATACGCAAACAAGAGGGTAAGCCATGATCTTCAATATCCAGCGCTATTCCACCCATGACGGCCCAGGGATCCGCACCGTCGTCTTCCTGAAAGGCTGCTCGCTGGGCTGCCGCTGGTGCCAGAACCCGGAGAGCCGCGCCCGCAGCGAAGATCTGCTGTATGACCCGCGCCTGTGCCTGGCCGGCTGCGAGCTGTGCCAGCAGGCGGCGCCGGCGGTTATCACCCGCACCCTCGAGGGTCTGATCATTCACCGGCAACACGTTAACGACAGCCATATCGCCGCGCTGCGCGACTGCTGCCCCACCACCGCGCTCACGGTGTGCGGCGAGGAGAAGAGCGTCGAGGAGATCATGGCGACGGTGCTGCGCGATAAACCCTTTTACGATCGCAGCGGCGGCGGCATCACCCTTTCCGGCGGCGAACCCTTTATGAACCCGGCCCTGGCGCAGGCGCTGTTGGAGGCCAGCCATCAGGCGGGTATCCATACCGCGGTGGAAACCTGCCTGCACGTACCGTGGAAATACATTGAGCCGGCTTTACCCTTCATCGACCTGTTTCTCGCCGACCTGAAGCACGTCGACGAGGCCGTTTTCCGGCAGTGGACCGACGGCAGCGCCCGCCGGGTGCTGGACAACCTGCAGCGCCTGGCGCAGGCGGGGAAAAACATCATTATTCGCGTGCCGTTAATCCAGGGATTCAACGCCAGCGAAGCCGACATTACCGCCATCACTGATTTTGCCGCCGACCGCCTGCGGGTCAGCGAAATCCATTTCCTGCCCTACCACACGCTGGGAATGAATAAATACCAGTTACTCAGTCAGCCCTACACCGCACCGGACAAACCGCTGGATGCTCCCGAGCTGCTCGCCTTTGCGCAGGATTATGCGCGGAGCAAGGGGCTAACGGCGATCTTACGAGGATAACCCCTATGACTACCCTGAAACTCAACACCCTCAGCGCCCGTATCCAGGCCCATAAAATGGCGCTGGTGCATATCGTCAAGCCGCCGGTCTGTACCGAACGCGCCCGCCACTATACCGAGATGTATCAGCAGCATCTTGATAAGCCGATCCCGGTGCGCCGCGCCCTGGCCCTGGCTCACCACCTGGCCGAGCGCACCATCTGGATCAAGCACGATGAGCTGATCGTCGGCAACCAGGCCAGCGAAGTGCGCGCCGCGCCGATCTTCCCGGAATACACCGTCAGCTGGATCGAGAAAGAGATCGACGATCTCGCCGACCGCCCCGGCGCCGGCTTCGCGGTCAGCGAAGAGAACAAGCGCGTACTGCACGAAGTGTGCCCGTGGTGGCGCGGCCAGACCGTGCAGGACCGCTGCTACGGCATGTTTACCGATGAGCAGAAAGCGCTCCTCGCCACCGGCATTATTAAGGCCGAGGGCAACATGACCTCCGGCGACGCCCACCTGGCGGTCAACTACCCGCTGCTGCTGGAGAAAGGACTGGACGGCATGCGCGCGAAAGTCGCCGAACGCCGGTCGCGCATCAACCTGACGGTGCTGGAAGACCTGCACGGCGAACAGTTCCTGAAAGCGATTGATATTGTGCTGGCGGCGGTCAGCGACCACAGCAAACGCTTTGCCGCGCTGGCGCGCGAGATGGCGACGGCAGAATCCCGTGACGCACGCCGCGATGAGCTGCTGGCGATTGCCGAAAACTGCGACATCATCGCCCATGAGCCGCCGAAGACCTTCTGGCAGGCGCTGCAGCTGTGCTACTTCATTCAGCTGATCCTGCAGATTGAATCCAATGGCCACTCGGTCTCCTTTGGCCGCATGGACCAGTACCTCTATCCGTACTACCGCCGCGACGTTGAGCTGCAGCAATCGTTGGATCGCGAACAGGCCATTGAGCTGCTGCACAGCTGCTGGCTGAAGCTGCTGGAGGTCAACAAGATCCGCTCTGGCTCGCACTCCAAGGCCTCGGCCGGCAGCCCGCTGTACCAGAACGTCACCATCGGCGGCCAGAACCTGGTGGACGGCCAGCCACAGGACGCGGTCAACCCGCTGTCGTACGCCATTCTGGAATCCTGCGGTCGTCTGCGCTCGACCCAGCCGAACCTCAGCGTGCGCTACCACGCCGGAATGAGCAACGACTTCCTCGACGCCTGCGTTCAGGTGATCCGCTGCGGCTTCGGCATGCCGGCGTTTAATAACGACGAGATCGTGATCCCGGAATTTATCAAGCTGGGAATCGAGCCGCAGGATGCCTACGATTATGCGGCCATCGGCTGCATCGAAACCGCGGTCGGCGGCAAGTGGGGTTATCGCTGCACCGGCATGAGCTTTATCAACTTCGCGCGGGTGATGCTGGCGACGCTGGAAGGCGGCCGCGATGCCACCAGCGGCCAGGTGTTCCTGCCACAGGAGCACGCCCTGTCGAAAGGCAACTTCGCTAACTTCGACGAGGTGCTGGCAGACTGGGACCGCCAGATCCGCTACTACACCCGTAAGTCGATTGAGATTGAGTATGTGGTCGATACTATGCTGGAAGAGAACGTCCACGATATTCTCTGTTCGGCGCTGGTGGACGACTGCATCGAACGGGCGAAGAGCATTAAGCAGGGCGGCGCTAAGTATGACTGGGTGTCCGGCCTGCAGGTGGGCATCGCCAACCTCGGCAACAGCCTGGCGGCGGTGAAAAAGCTGGTTTTCGATCAGGGCGTTATCGGCCAGCAGGAACTGGCGAAGGCGCTGGCGGAAGATTTTGACGGCCTGACCCACGAGCAGCTGCGCCAGCGGTTGATCAACGGCGCGCCGAAGTACGGTAACGATGATGACAGCGTGGACGCGTTGCTGGCGCGGGCCTACCAGACCTATATCGACGAGCTGAAGCAGTATCACAACCCGCGCTATGGCCGCGGCCCGATCGGCGGCAACTATTACGCCGGCACGTCCTCTATCTCCGCCAACGTTCCGTTCGGCGCGCAGACCATGGCGACGCCGGATGGCCGTAAAGCGCACACTCCGCTGGCGGAAGGGGCCAGCCCGGCCTCCGGAACCGACCATCTGGGGCCGACGGCGGTCATCAGTTCGGTAGGTAAACTGCCCACCGGGGCGATCCTCGGCGGCGTTCTGCTAAACCAGAAGCTGAATCCGTCCACCCTGGAAAACGCGTCCGACAAGCAGAAGCTGATGGTGCTGCTGCGCACCTTCTTCGAGGTGCATAAAGGCTGGCATATCCAGTACAACATTGTCTCGCGCGACACGCTGCTGGAGGCGAAGAAACATCCTGATCAGTACCGTGATTTGGTGGTGCGCGTCGCCGGGTACTCGGCGTTCTTTACCGCTCTGTCGCCGGATACCCAGGACGATATCATCGCCCGTACCGAGCATACGCTGTAGCCCTTCAGGCCCGCTGGCGCGACGCTTAGCGGGCCTCCCCTGTCCTGCTGGCCGGGAAAGGCAATGCCGCCTCCCGGCATTTTCTGAATGCGTGAACTTTCATTCGAAATAAATTTGTGCTCCCCATCACATTGTAATTAGAATGTTACTGGTCGAAGTTAAGCCAGGAGCATCCCCTTATGACCGTTAAAGTTATCGTCACCGATATTGACGGAACTTTTCTCAATGACGCCAAAACCTACGACCGCTCGCGGTTTCTGGCGCAATTCGCCCAGCTGCAGCAGCGCGGCATTGAATTCGTTGTCGCCAGCGGCAACCAGTACTATCAGCTGATCTCCTTCTTCCCGGAGATCCGCGAGCAGATCTCGTTCGTCGCCGAAAACGGCGCGCTGGTCTTTGAGCATGGTAAGCAGCTGTTCCACGGCGAACTGACCCGCCACGAATCGCAGGTGGTGATTGGCGAATTACTCAAAGATCCGCAGCTGAACTTCGTCGCCTGCGGCCTGCACAGCGCCTACGTGAGCGATAACGCCCCGGACGCCTTCGTCGACCTGATGTCAAAGCACTACCACCGTCTGCAGCGGGTAAGCGACTATCACGCCATCGACGATACGCTGTTCAAATTCTCTCTGAACCTGCCGGACAGCGAGATCCCGCAGCTGATCGATAAACTGCACGTCTCGCTCGACGGCATTATGAAGCCGGTCACCAGCGGCTTTGGCTTTGTCGATTTGATTATTCCCGGTCTGCATAAAGCCAACGGCATCAGCCGCCTGCTCAAGCGCTGGAACCTGTCGCCGCAGCAGTGCGTGGCCATCGGCGACAGCGGCAACGACGCCGAAATGCTGAAGCTGGTGAAATACGCTTTCGCCATGGGTAACGCCGCCGACAGCATCAAAGCTATCGCCGGATACGCGACCGAAGATAATAATCATGACGGCGCGCTGAACGTCATTCAGGCCGTCCTCGATAACCGCGCTCCCTTCAACGCCTGACCGCTCTCCGGGGCTGCGCGCCCCGGCTTGTCCATTTTGTGCGCCGCAGCAAGATTTTAAACTTGCATTAACTCCATTTTAACTTAAATTAACGTTTGTAAGATTTAACACTTTCGAATGAAAGATACAGCGAGGTTATTATGGCTGCTCTCCCGACCCACGAAACACTCCCCGCCGACCACAAAGCGGCGATTCGCCAGATGAAGCAGGCGCTGCGGGCGCAAATCGGCGACGTCCAGGCGGTGTTCGATAAGCTCTCAGCGCGCATCAGCGAGCGCCTGCAGGAGATTGAGACGCTGAAAGCCGCAGGCCAGGAGGTCTGGCCAACCATTCCGTTCCGCGATATCGCCGAGGGAACCGTGAGCGATGCCCAGCGCGCGGCCATTAAGCGCCGGGGCTGCGCGGTGATCAAAGGCCACTTTCCGCGCGAACAGGCGCTGGCCTGGGATACCGCGATGCTGGAATATCTGGATCTGAACCATTTCGACGAGGTCTACAAAGGGCCAGGCGACAGCTTCTTCGGTACGCTTGAGGCTTCGCGGCCGGAAATCTATCCCATCTACTGGTCGCCCTCGCAAATGCAGGCCCGCCAGAGCGATGAAATGGCGGCGGCGCAGTCCTTCCTTAACCGCCTGTGGCGCTTTGAGCAGGACGGCAAGCGCTGGTTCGATCCGGACGTCAGCGTCATTTACCCCGACCGCATTCGCCGCCGTCCGCCGGGAACCACCTCGAAAGGGCTGGGCGCGCATACCGATTCCGGTGCGCTGGAGCGCTGGCTACTCCCCGCCTACCAGCAGGTCTTCGCCAACGTCTTTAACGGTCATGTCGACGCTTACGATCCGTGGGACGCCGCGCACCGTACTGAAGTGGAAGAGTACACTGTCGACAACACCACCAAGTGCTCGGTGTTCCGCACTTTCCAGGGCTGGACCGCGCTGTCGGATATGATCCCGGGTCAGGGACTGCTGCACGTGGTGCCGATCCCCGAGGCGATGGCCTATGTGCTGCTGCGCCCGCTGCTTGACGATGTGCCGGAGGATGAGCTGTGCGGCGTCGCGCCGGGCAGAGTGCTGCCGATCTCTGAGCAGTGGCACCCGCTGCTGATCAAAGCCCTCAGTTCGATCCCGGCGCTGAACGCTGGCGATTCCGTCTGGTGGCACTGCGACGTCATTCACTCGGTGGCGCCGGTGGAAAATCAGCAGGGCTGGGGCAATGTGATGTACATTCCGGCGGCGCCGATGTGCGAGAAGAACCTCGCCTACGCGCAGAAAGTGAAAATCGCTCTGGAAAAAGGGGCCTCGCCGGGTGATTTCCCGCGCGAGGACTATGAGGCCAGCTGGCAGGGGCGCTTCACCCTGGAGGATCTGAACATCCACGGCAAACGGGCGCTGGGTATCGCGGTTTAATCGTCATACAGCCCCTGCGGCTCCACGGCGGTATGGCCTTTGCCCGGCCGGATCCGCCGTACCGAATCACGCACCACCAGCGTGCCGTGCAGCAGCAGCGAACCGTGCGGCGCCTCCGGGCGCAGCAGGCGCTGCTGCAGGAGGTGCACCGCCTCGCTGCCCAGCTCATCCCGCGGCACATGCACTGCGGTCAGCGGCACCTCCTGGATCGCCGCCAGATTAAACCCGTCGATGCTCATCACCGAGACATCCTGCGGCACCCGCAGGCCGCGCTTTTGCAATGCGCTGACCGTGCCGGCGGCCATAAAATCGCCGCCCACCAGGAAAGCGGTGGGCAACGGCTTGCCCTGTAAGCCATCAAGCCAGGCCCCCACCTGCTCTTCGGTCTCTCTGGCGCTAAAGTTGGCGACGCTGATGAGATCCCGGCTGGCGGTAAAGCGCAAATTGCGCGCGCGCCACGCCTCCTGGATCCCCCCCAGCCGCAGCTCCATGGTATAGCGGCGCAGGCACATGACGTTCATCACCACGCGATGCCCCATATCAAACAGATAGCGGGCGGCGCACAGGCCAATCAGACGATGATCGGGGGCAATGGACGGCAGCCGCATCCCTTCATCCCGACAGTTGATCAATACGCAGGGTTTGCCCAGGTCCGCCGCCAGGCCATGAATATGCGGATCGTCGATCCCCAGCAGCACCGCGGCCTGGGTCTCCGCTTCGTTCATGCGGGCAAGAAACAGATTGGCGTCGCTGTCGTTCTCGTCCAGCGCGCAGTAGCGCAGGCGCACTTCATGCGCCGCCAGCGCGTTATTGATGCTCTGGATCACCCGGTAGTAGAAGATATCCGACCGCTCATCGAAGGCGCGCTGTGGGGCAAACACCAGCAGATTATTGAGCAACAGACGTCCGGCGGCCAGCCCCTGCATGACCCCCAGCTCGCGGGCGCACTCCAGCACCGCCCGGCGCGCCTTGTCGCTGGTATTCGCCTTCCCGGCCAGGACGCGCGAAACGGTACTGGCCGACAGCCCGGTGCGGGCGGCGATTTCGGCGACGCGCAGCTTTTTATCCATTTTGTGATCCAGCTCCGATTGGAAAATGAAAGAATTTTCATAATCGCCAAAGCGCTACCTGTAAGCAAATGACAGCGCAAAATTTGAGATCCCGGTCATTTCATGAAAAAACTTGCATAAATAGCGCTTTGCCCGACGTTTTTTCTCCCTTAGCCTGAATTGGTCCAACATCTCCCATACTAGTTATACCAATGGTGTTGAGATAAAAAAATAGACTATTCAAATAGTTAACAACACTACGTGACCGCTCACGGATTGAGAACGTCACTTTCCCCCTACTAACGTCATGTGGAGTGTGCTATGAGTCAAGGCCTCAACAATGATATCGCGGTCAGCAAAACGCGCCGGGTGGTAAAAAACCTGCGCTGGTGGGTGCTGGTCCTGTTTTTACTTGGCGTCACTGTCAACTACATCACACGCAACTCGCTGGGGATTATCGCCCCGGAACTGAAAGCGACGCTCGGTATCACCACCGAACAATATTCCTGGATCGTCGGCGCGTTTCAGTTGGCTTACACGATTTTCCAACCGCTCTGTGGCTGGCTTATCGACGTCATCGGCCTGAAGCTCGGGTTTATGATCTGCGCCACCCTGTGGGCGCTGGCCTGCATCGCCCACGCCGGGGCCGGCAGCTGGCTGCACCTGGCTATATTGCGCTTCTTTATGGGCGGGGCCGAGGCGGCCGCCACCCCGGCCAACGCCAAGACCATCGGCGAGTGGTTCCCGAAGTCTGAACGGCCAATCGCCGCCGGCTGGGCTGGCGTCGGGTTCTCCATCGGCGCCATGCTCGCCCCGCCGATCATCTACTTCGCCCATGCCTCCTTCGGCTGGCAGGGGGCGTTTATGTTTACCGGCGCGCTGGCCCTGCTGTGGGTGGTGCTGTGGTGGGCCTTCTATCAGAACCCGGAAAAGCACCCCAATCTCAGCAAAAGCGAGCTCGAGTACATCAAGCAGGATAACGAAGCGCCGCCGGTGAAACAGCCCTTCTTTACCGCACTCAAAACCGTCTCGAAGAATAAACGTTTCTACGGGATCGCCATTCCCGCGTTTATGGCCGAGCCCGCCTGGGCGGTGCTGAGCTTCTGGGTACCGCTGTACCTGGCCAAAGAGCACGGCATGGATCTCAAGCAGATTGCCATGTTCGCCTGGCTGCCGTTCCTTGCCGCCGACCTCGGCAGCGTGGTCAGCGGCTACCTCACCCGCCTGTACGTTCGCTGGTTCGGCTGTACGCGAGTCAACTCGGTGATCGCCAGCTCGGTGACCGGCGCGTTTTTGATGATCTCCCTGGCCCTCGTCGCTATCACCCGCGATCCCTATATCACCATCGTCCTGATCTCCATTGGCGGCTTCGGGCATCAGATCATCTCCTGCATGCTCAGCGCGCTGGTGGTGGAGTCGTTCGACAAGGGACAAATGGCGACGGTGAACGGTATGCGCGGATCCGCGGCGTGGATCGCCAGCTTCCTGTTCTCGTTATTAATCGGGGTGACCGCCGACAAAATTGGCTTCAACCCGCTGTTCATCGCCATGGGTTTCTTTGACCTGATTGGCGCCGTTTTCCTGGTGGCATTTATTGCTGAACGTCGCGCCAAGCGCGCCTGAGAGTGGATGTAAGATATGAAGACGTTGAAACACTGGAGTTTACATCAACAGCTGGAGCATCACGTTGAACTGACGGTCGATGGCCAGCACACCCTGTGCCTGTACGTACTGGAAGAGAATCTATTCCGCGTGCTGCTGAAACGCCAGGGCCAGCTGGCGCTGGATCGCACCTGGAGCATCGCTCCGCAGCAGGATGTGCCGTGGGAAGGCCGCGCCCGGGATGACCTCAGCGGTTTTAGTCTCCCGGCCTGGCAGCTGACCCAGGAGGGCGATACGCTGACCATCGCCACCCGCCAGCTGCGCGTCACCGTCCATCAGCCGCTGTGGCTGGAGTGGAGCTATCGCGACGATGCCGGGGAATGGCAGCAGCTTGCCAACGACCGTCCCACCAGCGCCTATCTGGCCAATGCCCACGGCGACGGCGTCGCCCACTATCTGAGCCGCCGCAAAGACGAGCGTTTCTATGGCCTGGGCGAAAAGGCCGGCGACCTGCAGCGCACCGGTAAGCGTTATGAAATGCGCAACCTTGATGCCATGGGCTACAACGCCGCCAGCACCGACCCGCTGTATAAACATATTCCGTTCACCATCACGCAACGCAGCGACGTTAGCTATGGCCTGTTTTACGACAACCTGAGCAGCTGCTGGCTGGATTTGGGTAACGAAATCGACAACTATCATACCGCCTATCGCCGCTGGCAGGCGGAAGCCGGCGATATCGATTACTACCTGTTCACCGGTAAACAGGTGCTGGATGTGACCAAAGCCTTCGTCCGTCTGACCGGTAAAACCCTGTTCGGGCCCAAATGGAGCCTCGGCTACAGCGGCTCGACCATGCACTATACCGACGCGCCGGATGCGCAAAATCAGCTGATGAACTTCATCCGCCTGTGCGATGAGCACGCTATTCCGTGCGATTCGTTCCAGCTCTCTTCCGGCTATACCTCGATTAACGGCAAGCGCTACGTCTTTAACTGGAACCACGACAAGGTGCCGCAGCCGAAAGTGATGAGTCAGTCGTTCCACGACGCCGGGCTGAAGCTGGCCGCCAATATCAAACCCTGCCTGCTGCAGGACCATCCGCGCTATGGCGAAGTGGCGGAGCGCGGTCTCTTCGTGCGCGATTCGCAAACCGACGCTCCGGAGCGTTCCAGCTTCTGGGACGATGAAGGATCGCATCTCGACTTTACCAATCCGCAAACCGTGGCCTGGTGGCAGGAAGGGGTCACCAGCCAGCTGCTGGAGATGGGCATTGATTCGACCTGGAACGATAATAACGAGTATGAGGTGTGGGACGGCGAAGCGCGCTGCTACGGCTTTGGCCGCGAAATCGCCATCAAGCATATTCGCCCGGTGATGCCGCTGCTGATGATGCGCGCCTCGATGGAGGCCCAGCAGCGCTTTGCGCCGCAAAAGCGCCCGTATCTCATCTCCCGCTCCGGCTGCGCCGGGATGCAGCGCTACGTCCAGACCTGGAGCGGCGATAACCGCACCAACTGGGATACGCTGCGCTATAACATCCGCATGGGGCTGGGCATGAGCCTTTCCGGGCTGTTTAACGTCGGCCACGACGTCGGCGGTTTCTCCGGCGATAAACCGGAGCCGGAGCTGTTCGTGCGCTGGGTACAAAACGGCGTGATGCACCCGCGCTTTACTATTCATTCGTGGAATGACGACCAGACGGTCAACGAAGCCTGGATGTATCCGGCCGTCACCCCGGCCATTCGTTCCGCTATTGAGCTGCGCTACCGCCTGCTGCCCTATTTGTACACCCTGCTGTGGCAGGCGCATGCTGACGACGAGCCGATGCTGCGCCCGACCTTCCTCGATCATCAGCACGACGCGCAGACCTTCGCCGAATGCGATGACTTCCTGCTGGGGCGCGATCTGCTGGTGGCCAGCGTGGTCGAGCCTGGCGCCCGCCAGCGTGAGGTGTGGCTGCCGGATAATCAGGCCGGATGGTACGATTTCTACAGCCACCAGTGGTTCGCCGGCGGCCAGTGGGTCACCCTCGACGCGCCGCTGGAAACGCTGCCGCTGCTGGTACGCGCCGGGGCCGGACTGCCGCTCAGCGAGCGCATCCGTCATGTTGCTGCGCAACAGGACGATCGCCGCGAACTGCAGCTGTTCCCGCTGAAAGGCGTCGGGACCACTTCGGGTCTGCTGTTTGAGGATGACGGCGAAAGCTGGGGCTATAAACAGGGCGATGCGCTGTGGCTGGAGTGGGAAATGGCGTGCGACAGCAGCACTATCAACCTGAAGGTCAACGCCCGCGGCAATTATCGCCCGGCGTGGAAAGCGCTGAAGCTGTCATTACCGGCGGGAGAAAAACGCAAACTGCTGGTGAATGGCGTCGAAGGAACGGAGTGGAGGCTCTGAGCATATGCCGGGCGGCGGCTTACGCCTCGCCCGGCCTGGATTTAATAATGTTCCCGGATGGCGCTACGCTAATCCGGGCTACAAACTGGTGGCCTCAAAATCCCCGGTGGCGCTACCGCTTACCGGGGCTACAGCACTGTGCGGTTTGGTAGCCCGGGTAACGGACAGTTTCAGTAACCATGGGTACAAGATAGAGCTCTTAAGCTCACAATGGCACGGACCGTAGGCCGGATAAGGCGCAGCCGCCATCCGGCGCGAAAGTGGCTCTTTACCCGCGGTTATTGCCCGGCGGCGCTACGCTTGCGCGGGCCTACAGATCACATGCCAGGCGTAGCCCGGGTAAGGCGTAGCCGCAACCCGGGTAACTAAGCGGGATTACTCGATACCTTTGCTGCGCAGGTAGTCTTCGTAGTTGCCGCTGAAGTCGATCACCCGTTCCGGGGTAATCTCCAGCACGCGGGTGGCCAGCGAGCTGACGAACTCACGGTCGTGGGAGACGAAGATCAGGGTACCCTGATACATCTCCAGCGCCATGTTCAGCGATTCGATGGATTCCATATCCAGGTGGTTGGTCGGTTCATCCATTATCAGGATGTTTGGCTTCTGCATCATCAGCTTACCAAACAGCATGCGGCCCTTCTCACCACCGGACAATACTTTCGCCGGCTTCTTGATGTCATCCTGGCTAAACAGCAGTCGACCAAGGATACTGCGCACCGCCTGCTCGTCGTCGCCTTCCTGTTTCCACTGGCTCATCCACTCGAAGACCGTCAGGTCGTTTTCGAACTCGTACTCATGATCCTGCGCGTAGTAGCCGAGTTGCGCATTTTCAGACCATTTCACGGTGCCGTTGTCCGGCTGCAGTTCACCCACCAGGGTTTTCAGCATCGTGGATTTACCCACGCCGTTGGCGCCCAGAATGGCAATCTTCTCACCCACTTCCAGCAGCAGGTTGACGTTTTTGAACAGCGGACCGTCTTCAAAGCCTTTGGTGAGGGCTTCCACTTCCAGCGCGTTACGGAACAGTTTCTTGTCCTGCTCGAAGCGGATAAACGGGTTCTGACGGCTGGAGGCTTTAACCTCTTCCAGCTTGATTTTGTCAATCTGACGCGCGCGCGAGGTGGCCTGACGCGATTTAGAGGCGTTGGCGCTGAAGCGGCTAACGAAGGACTGCAGGTCGGCAATCTGCGCTTTTTTCTTGGCGTTGTCCGCCAGCAGACGTTCACGCGCCTGGGTGGCCGCCGTCATGTATTCATCGTAGTTGCCCGGATAGACGCGCAGCTCGCCGTAGTCCAGATCCGCCATGTGGGTGCAAACCATGTTCAGGAAGTGACGGTCGTGCGAGATGATAATCATGGTGCTGTCGCGGTCGTTCAGCGTCTGCTCCAGCCAGCGAATGGTGTCGATGTCCAGGTTGTTGGTCGGTTCATCGAGCAGCAGAATGTCCGGGTTAGAGAACAGCGCCTGCGCCAGCAGGACGCGCAGCTTCCAGCCTGGGGCGACTTCGCTCATCGGGCCGTAATGCTGTTCAACCGGAATGCCCACGCCCAGCAGCAGTTCGCCCGCGCGCGCTTCAGCAGAGTAGCCATCCATTTCGCCATATTTCACTTCCAGGTCGGCCACTTTATAGCCATCTTCTTCGCTCATCTCGGCGAGGGAGTAGATGCGATCGCGCTCCTGCTTCACTTCCCACAGCTCGCCGTGGCCCATGATGACCGTATCCAGCACGGTGAACGCTTCAAAGGCGAACTGATCCTGACGCAGCTTACCGATGCGCTCGTTCGGGTCGAGAGAAACGTTGCCCAGCGTCGGTTCGAGATCGCCGCCGAGGATCTTCATAAAGGTCGATTTACCGCTGCCGTTGGCGCCGATCAGACCATAACGGTTGCCGCCGCCAAATTTAACGGAGATATTTTCGAACAGCGGCTTACTGCCAAACTGCATGGTAACGTTGCTGGATACTAGCACGGGGATATCCTGAAAAAAGAGTATGAGGGGTGTGATACAGCAGACATTATGCCAGCAAATGACGCACTTTTCACGGTCTGCGGTAAATTCCGCCGCGGCGCTTGTGCTAAGGTCTTTGTCAGATGCGCCAGAGACCTGCGCGCAAACCGTTATTCTGTACGTGATGATGAGGAGTCCCATGACCACCAGCCAACCGCGACATCCGGCCTTTTTATCCCTGCAGGGCGGCATTAATTTTCGCGACCTGGGCGGCCAGCGCGCCGCCGACGGACGCCGGGTACGCAGCGGCAAGCTGCTACGCTCCGGTGCGCTAAACCGGCTAACGGCAGAGGATCTCGACCACCTGGATACCCTGCCGCTCAGCCGGGTGCTCGACTACCGCGACCCCGGTGAAGTACAGCGCACGCCGGACAAACTGAGCCCGCTCACTCACTATCTCAACGCGCCGGCCAATCCGCCGATCGGCGAGGTCAACGCGAAGGTCACCGAGCTGAATGCCGCCACCCTTAATGCGCTGAACGGCGAGCAGTTTATGCTGCAACTCTATCGCCAGCTGCCGTTTAACAATCCGGCCTATCGCCAGCTCGCCGCATGGCTGACGACCCCTTTCGACGGCGCCTTGCTGCAACACTGCGCGGTCGGTAAAGATCGCACCGGCGTCGGCTGCGCGTTAACCCTGTTCGCCGTCGGATGCGACAGCGAGACGGTGATGGAGGAGTATCTCCTTACCCATGGCATGCTGACGCAGGTGGAGGCCTGGATGCTGGAGATGCTCGGCAACGACCTGACGGCCCAGGGGCGCCAGAGCCTGGCGGACATCCTGACGGTGAAAGAGTCCTATCTCGCCGCCGCGCTGTCGGCTATTCAGCAGCGCTATGGCAATGTCGACGCCTGGCTGGCGGAAGAGTACCAGCTTACCGCCCCGGTCCGCGCGGCGCTGCAGGCCCGGCTGCTGGAAGACTAACCCTCGTCGCCCCGAACGCCAGGGCGCGGCAGCCGAGGCGACAGGGAAAAAAATGTGATTTCGTACACATCTGATTTACCTGTTCAGCGGAATGCACATATAATGCGCTCCCATCTACTGTCTCAATCATTAACAAAGGCCTGTGTGGCGTTGATTTCGCACACGACATTAAAAACTATGAAATTATCTACACTCTTAGCGGCAGCCTTCGCCATCGTAGGCTTTTGCAATACAGCGTCTGCTGTCACCTATCCTTTGCCAACCGATGGCAGCCGTTTGGTTGGTCAGAACCAGGTCATCACCATTCCGGATGATAACAAGCAGCCGCTGGAATACTTCGCGGCGAAATATCAGATGGGGCTTTCCAACATGCTGGAAGCCAACCCGGGGGTGGATACCTATCTGCCGAAGGGCGGTAGCGTCCTGAACATCCCTCAGCAGCTGATCCTGCCGGATACCGTCCATGAAGGGATCATCATCAACAGCGCCGAAATGCGTCTGTACTACTACCCGAAAGGCACCAACACCGTGATTGTTCTGCCGATCGGTATCGGCCAGTTAGGCAAAGACACGCCAATCAACTGGACCACCAAAGTCGAACGTAAGAAGGCTGGCCCGACCTGGACGCCGACCGCCAAGATGCATGCGGAATACGCTGCCGCCGGCAACCCGCTGCCAGCCGTCGTACCGGCCGGTCCGGATAACCCGATGGGCCTGTACGCGCTGTATATCGGCCGTCTGTACGCCATCCACGGTACCAACGCTAACTTCGGTATCGGCCTGCGCGTGAGCCATGGCTGCGTACGTCTGCGCAACGATGACATCAAATTCCTGTTTGAGAACGTGCCGGTCGGCACCCGCGTGCAGTTTATCGATGAGCCGGTAAAAGCGACCACCGAGCCGGACGGCAGCCGTTACATCGAGGTTCACAACCCGCTGTCGACCACCGAAGCGCAGTTCCAGGGCGGCGAGATCGTGCCGATCACCCTGACTCAGCCGGTACAGGCGATCACCAGCCAGTCTGATGTCGATCAGAACGTGGTCGAGCAGGCTATCCAGAACCGCTCCGGTATGCCGGTGCGTCTGAACTAAGTTCTGCATGACAATAAAAACGGCGGGCCTGATGCCCGCCGTTTTTTTTATCGGTGTTGTGCCGGGCTGCGGCTGACGCCTTGCCTGGCGACTGAACCTGACAACACCCTGGCCCTGCTAAGCGCTGCGCCAACCGGGGCCCCCGGTCTAGCCGTTATTCACCAGAATAATCCCGCCGTGGTCGTAGCGATAGTGGCAGTGGGCGTACTCCAGCGGCGTGCCGTCTTCCAGATAGATAACCTGCTCCACCTCCAGCACCGGATCGGTGGGCTCGCAGTGAAGATGTAATTTATCCAGTTCATCCGGCTTCATCGCCCGCACCACGCGGTAAGATCCCATCAGCTTCAGCCCCAGCGTCTCCTGGATATAGCGAAACACCGAGCTTTCCAGATGGCTTTTATTGAGCCCCGGCACCAGCCCCACCGGCATGACCGTCAGATCCAGCGACACCGGTTCCCCGTTGAGCAACCGCAGGCGAACAAAGTCATACACCGGGGCATCGGCGTCGATCAGCAGCGAACTCTGCTCCTTGTCAGTGGGAAAACGCACCTCAAAGCGCACCACTTCGCTTTGTACCTCGCCAAGATGCTCCCAGGTTTTGGTGGCGCCGAAATAGTCGCTGCCGGGCAGCTCCCACTGCGACAGCTGAAGGAAATTTTTCCGCACAAAGGTGCCCTGCCCTTTGCGGGTATAGATCAGCCCTTCGACGATTAACTGGCGCATCGCCTGCTGGATGGTCATCCGGCTGGTGCTGAACTCTGCCGCCAGCGCAAACTGGTCAGGTAACGGCGCGCTGGCAGGATACTGCTGGCTGATGATCCGTTTTTTTATTTCCCGCGCGATTTGCAGATACTTCGCCGTCATTCCCCGGTCCTTATACATTCAGTGAGTGGCTGGCGGGCAGGATCCACGGCCTGACCGCCTGCACACCATTACATCACGTCGCCATTGCTGTGGATCACCTGCTTCAGCCACGCATAGCTCTTCTTCGGCACCCGCCGCAGATCCTTGAGGTCATGGTTCTCGCGATTGACGTAGACCACGCCGTAGCGCTTACGCATATCGCCCTGCGAGCTGAGGATGTCGATTAATCCCCAGCCGAGATAGCCGATCACCTGCGCCCCATCCTCAAACATGGCCGCTTTCATGGCGTTGATATGGTCGCGATGGTAGGCGATGCGGTAATCGTCGGCAACCGGATGTTCACCGTCCCACGACTCAATCACCCCGATGCCGTTTTCAATCGGGAAAACCGGCAGGCGCCAGTCGTTATAATAGCGGGTGATGATGGTCCGGAAGCCCAGCGGATCGATCTGCCAGTTCCATTCTGTCGCGTTCAGGAACGGGTTATCCTGATTGCCAAACAGCATATAGTTGTTGACCGCCGTTCCCGGCGGGATCGCGTCGCTGTTCAGCGTCCGGCTGGCGTAATAGCTGAACGCCAGATAATCGACCTTCACCGTCGCCATCAGCGCGAGATCCTCCGGACGATAGATATCATCGAACCCTTCGGTGGCGACAAAATGCATCACCTCCGGGCTGTAGCCCTCCCCGGCGTAAGCCCGCAGCAGGTTCTGGTTTAAAAACTCGTCCAGCTGCTGGGCGCACAGGATATCGCGTGGTTTGCAGGTCGCCGGATAAACCAGGGCGTGGGCCAGCATCCCGCCCATCAGACACTGCGGCTTCGTCTGATGCAGGTGATCGGTCAGATGGACGTGCGCCATCATCACATGATGCTGGATCAGGTACAGCTCGCGCAGGGTCTTCTCCCCCTCCAGGTAGCCGGAAATCAGAAACGCTTCCGGCGAATGGTACAGATTCTGTTCATTAAAGGTGAGCCAGTATTTCACCTTGTCGCCATAGCAGGCGATCATCTTCTGGCCATAGCGAATAAAGGCGTCCATCACCCGGCGGTCGGTAAATCCGTTGTAGCGCTCCGCCAGCGAGAGCGGCATATCGAAGTGGTACAGACAGATCATCGGCTCGATGCCGCGGGCGATCAGTTCATCAATAAACTGATGGTAGAAGGCGATGCCCTCTTCATTGAACTCGCCGTCTCCCTCAGGGCACACCCGGCTCCAGGCGATCTGAAAACGGTAGCAGTTCATGCCCAGATCCTGCATCAGATCGAAATCTTCCCTAAAGCGATGATAGGAGTCGGTCGCCACCTTCCAGTCGGAAGCGAATTCTGCCGGTTGCCGGATATCGTACACCGACATCCCCTTGCCGCCCTCGTTCCACGCCCCCTCCGTCTGCATGCTGGAGACGGAATTACCCCATAAGAAATCTGCCGGTAGTCTGTTGTTCATCCTGCGCCTCGATATATGACTAGTCATTTAAATTTCATGACTAGTCATATATCGAAAAGCGAACGGATGCGCAAAGCCAGGGATCGTTTTCTGTGAGCCGGGCAAAAAAAAAGATCGCCCCGGGGGGCGATCCTGTCGAACGACGTGGAGGGCGGCAGACTGCTGCGGAAATCAGGCGCAGAGTTTGAAGAGCCAATAGCCGGTGAGGGCCGCCCACAGCAGCATGGGAATGGAGTAGAGATGGAAACGCCACCAGATCCGCCGATCGCCAGCCATGCGCAGGGCGATGATATTGGCCAGCGAGCCCGGCAGCAGACCAAAGCCCCCCACGTTAACCGCCCAGGCGAGCAGGATCGACGGTGGGACATAGTTGAGCAGCAGAATGGTCGAGGGCACATTGCTGATCACCTGCGACAGGCCGATGGCGGTCAGCCACAGTCCACCGCCGGAGAGCGTCCCGACCCCACTCAGCACCTGGTGCAGCGCCGGAAGCTGGGTCAGCAGATGGACGTCGATAAACATCACCATAAACACCAGCAGCAGCGACCAGTCAACATGGACGATCACCGCCCGGGCCAGCGCCAGAAAGCCCAGCAGCACCAGCGCCAGTCCCCACAGCGCCTGATCCATCTCCAGCGCCGTCAGGAACACCAGATAGAGCCCCAGACAGCTCCAGACGAGCTTAGGCTGCCACGATGGCGCCATATCGCTGCTCTGGTAGGTAAGCCGCTTTGCCGGGAAACAGAACCAGCACAGCGCCAGCAGGGTCAGCATCATTGCCGCCGCCAGGGGCATCATCTGGCCGATAAACCCGGGGAAAGAGAGACCGGAGCGTCCCCACAGCAAGATGTTCTGCGGGTTGCCGATCGGCGTCAGCAGCGACCCGGCGTTCACCGCCAGCGCTTCGAAAATAATCAGCCGGTTTACCGGGATGGCGCACCACTTCTTCAGGGTCAGGGTCAGGGGCACCACAATAAACAGCGCGACGTCGTTGGTGAGGAAGGTGGACAGCAGCGCCGCCGCCAGCACCATAAACATAGCCAGCTGACGCTCGGTGACAAAGCGGCGGGCCATTTTACGCCCCAGCACGTCAAAATAGCCGCTCAGTTCAATCCCCTTGGTCAACAGCATCAGGCCGCTGAGGGTGATGATGGTATGCCAGTCAATGGCCGCCGGCCAGCTTGCCGGGACAAACGGCACCATCACGCTGAGCACGCAGGCGATAATCAGCAGCAGATGGAGAAAACGATCGCGCAGCAGCGACTGGACGAAGGGAAGAGTCATGCTTCCTGAGATCCCTGTGTTTGGGTAAATTTCAGGAACATCGCCAGCGTCTCTTCGCTCACGTGATGCTCCATCCCTTCGGCATCACGACGGGCGATCTCCGGACTGACGCCGATCGCCAGCAGGAAGTTCTCCACGATTTGATGGCGCTCGCGGCTCTCCTGGGCCAGCTTCTCACCCTCCGCGGTTAAGAATATGCCGCGCCACGGGATCTGTTCGATAAGGCCGACGCTGGCCAGCCGTTTGAGCATCTTGGCGACGGTGGGCTGCGAGACTCCCAGCCGGGCGGCCATATCCACCTGACGCGCCTCGCCCACCTCGCGGATGAGGTCGGAAATCAGTTCAACATAGTCGTCAATCAGCTCGCGCCGATGCGCTTCCCGCACCTGGCGGAACCCTTCAACGTGCTCTTCAACATTTACTAACTGCGTCACTTTTTTTGTTATTGGCTTACCTGCGCGACGGTTCATTGTGCTTCCTCATTCGTGTGACGCGTCAAGCATCATATAAAAAGATCCACATTGTAATGGATTGCGCCAAGAGCACAAAAATTTAACGTTTTAGCCATAGCTATAAAATATAGCCTGTGCTATATCTGTATATAATGCAAACATCCATCAGGGAATGATGGAGCGAACAGGCAGGAGGAGAGCAGATGAACGAATTCAAGAGGTGCTTAAACGTGTTCAGCCATTCACCCTTTAAAGTACGCTTAATGCTGCTCGGTATGCTGTGCGAGATGATCAACGGTAAACCGCAGCAGGACAAACCCCATCGCTAAGGCGGCGTCGCGGTACGCCGCTTCATTTTTCCGTCATCATCTGCCGCTAAACTGACCGGTTTATCCCGTTTCCCCCACCTTTTTTCAAGTTTTGTAAGCGTCCTCGCAAAACAATCTGTTATGTCTGGTTGACCTTACCATTTACAAGCCCTATCTTTGCACAGCCCTGCCACATTCGCGGCTCGCAGAGACCCTCTTCACGCACTGTCCAGCAGGTTTTACCCCTTGAAGCCAGGGGATGCGCATGGCCTCTTTTTGATTGTTTACTATGAATGTCACCACCCTGAAAGATACGCTGGTCGCCCGCCGACTGGCACTGAACCCATGGACAGGATTCTACTTTTTACAATCGCTGTTGATTAACCTGGCGCTGGGCTATGAATTTAGCCTGCTCTATACCGTGGCATTTACCTGCGTGTTACATCTTCTGTGGCGTGCCTTTCCGCGCGTGCAGAAAGCAGTGGTCGGCGCTTATTCTCTGCTGGCGGCCCTCTACTACCCGTTTGGCCAGGCTTACGGCGCGCCCAACTTCAATACCTTGCTGGCGCTGCACGCCACCAACGTGGAAGAGTCCACGGAAATCCTCACCATCTTCCCGTGGTACAACTATCTGCTGGCGGTATTTATCTTCGCGCTGGGGATCATCGCGGTCCGCCGCAGGATCGTCGAGCAGACCCGCTGGGGAAAAATGGAGACCCTGGGCCTGCTGTTCAGCATCGGGATCTTCTTTCTTCAGCCGGTGCAAAATCTCGCCTGGGGCGGTGTATTCAAGGTGATCGATACTGGTTACCCGGCCTTCCGTTTTGTCAAAGACGTGGTGGTGAATAATAACGAGGTGCTGGACGAGCAGGCGCGGATGGCGCAGCTGGCCGGCATGAAAGATAGCTGGCACGTGCTGGCGGTGAAGCCGAAGTACCATCTTTATGTGGTGGTGATCGGTGAAAGCGCCCGCCGCGACGCCCTCGGCGCCTTCGGCGGCCACTGGGACAACACGCCGTTTGCCAGCTCGGTGAACGGGTATCTGTTTAACAATTACGTCGCCGCCAGCGGCTCGACGCAAAAATCCCTCGGCCTGACCCTTAACCGGGTGGTCGATGGCAAACCGCAGTTTCAGGATAACTTTGTCACCCTCGCCAACCGCGCCGGTTTCCAGACCTGGTGGTTCTCCAACCAGGGGCAGATCGGCGAGTACGACACCGCTATCGCCAGTATCGCCAAACGGGCGGATGAAGTGCAGTTCCTGAAAAACGGCGATTTCGAAGCCAATAAAAACACCCAGGACGAGCAGTTACTGAAGCTGACCGAGCAGGTGCTCTCCACCCAGCGCACCCAGCCGCAGCTGATTGTTCTGCATCTGATGGGCTCGCACCCGCAGGCCTGCGACCGGACCAAAGGCAAATATACGGTTTTCGTCCAGTCGAAAGAGACCTCCTGCTATCTCTACAGCATGACGCAAACCGATACCCTGCTGGCTAAGCTCTACAGCCAGTTGCAAAATTCCGGCGACACCTTTTCCCTGACCTACTTTTCCGATCATGGTCTGGCGTTCAAGGAGCGAGGCAAAGAGGTGCAGTATCTGGCGCACGACGATAAGTTCCAGCAGAACTTCCAGGTGCCGTTTATGGTGCTCTCCAGCGATGACAAAGCGCATAAAGTCATTAAGGCGCAGCGCTCGGCGAATGATTTCCTCAGCTTCTTCTCGCAATGGACCGGCATCAAGGCGGCGGAAATCGCCCCGCGCTATCGGTTTATCTCTGAGCAGAAGGCCGGCCCGGTGTATATCACCAACTTCCAGCTGCAGAAGGTGGACTATTCACACCTCGGCAGCGATGAGTTCACCATCAACTAAAACGACGCGGTCAGCGCCGGCCAACCGGCCGGGCTGGCGGTCAGCAGGCAAAAAAAATCCGCCCCAGGAGGCGGATTTTTTATATCACCGGAGTGATTAGAAGCGGTAACCCACGCCAGCGATCCAGGTGCCGACGTCAACGTTACGAATACGAGACTGCTCGTAGGAGAAGTCCAGGGCAACGTTTTCGATCGGGTTGAACTGCAGACCAGCACCGTAGGAGAAACCGTAGTCGCTCATATCGGATTTATTAGGGAAGTTGTTGTTCTGGAATTTACCGTAACCAACACCCACTACGCCGTAGATGCTTGCCCAGTCGTTCAGACGGTAAGCCGGACCAGCGGTGATGCCGTAGTACTGACCTTTGTTGTAAGTACCGTTGCTGTTATTATCCTTTTCGGTGTAGGTGAAGGAACCGATAACGCCCAGCGGGTTGTTATCTTGCTCGTAACGGTATTTCAGGTTGAAACCGCCAGCTTTGTTCGCTTTACCCTGCATGTCGCTCTGCGCGTAACCGCCGGTTACGGTAGAAGTTGCAGCAAATGCAGTAGTACCTACGGATGCAGCCAGAACAACGGCCAGTGCTGAAAGACGTGCAATTTTATTCATAACCACCTCAAATGTGTTTCTAATAAGTCCTAAGCCTTAAATATATCAAAAACTTTTGGGAAACTCTTTGGAGTTTACATTGTCTAACATACTTTTTCATGTAACCAAAAGTTTCCATATTTCTATAACAATATGGAAAACAACAGTTTTTGGCGTTAACTTACAGTTTAACGCTCATTAAGAAATTCGCAAGCATCCAGATTAATCCTAATCACCTGGTGAATTTCTCAGCAACTTTCGCCATTGTACTGTTTTTGCCCCTGTTTTTTTCAACATTAGCTCAACCGCCAGCAGCTAATTCCAGTACACTGGAACTTTTACCCCTTTTGACAAAAATTGACAGGAGAAAGGATGCCCGGTCCATCCCGAAAAGCGGCGGCATGGTTGCCGATAGTGGTGATTTTAATCGCTATGACCTCGATTCAGAGCGGCGCATCGCTCGCCAAATCGCTGTTCCCGGTGGTCGGCGCCCCGGGAGTTACCGCCCTGCGCCTGGCGCTCGGGACGCTGATCCTGGTGGTGGTGTTCAAGCCCTGGCGGCTACGTTTCTCTCCGGCGCAGCGCGTGCCGCTGCTGCTGTACGGCCTGGCGCTCGGGGCGATGAACTATCTGTTTTATTTATCCCTGCAGCGTATTCCGCTCGGCGTGGCGGTGGCCCTCGAGTTTACCGGCCCGCTGGCGGTGGCGCTTTTCGGCTCGCGCCGCCCGCTGGATTTTGTCTGGGTGGCGCTGGCGATCCTCGGGCTGTGGTATCTCCTGCCGCTGGGGCAGAACGTGGCGCAGGTGGATTTAACCGGCGCGCTGTTCGCTCTCGGCGCCGGGGCCTGTTGGGCGGTCTATATTCTGACCGGCCAGCGCGCGGGCGAGGAGCATGGTCCAGCCACGGTGGCGATGGGGTCGCTTATCGCCTCGCTGGTCTTTGTCCCGTTAGGTATGGCGCAAGCCACCGATACGCTGTGGCAATGGTCGCTGCTGCCCCTGGGGCTGGGGATTGCCATTCTCTCCACCGCACTCCCCTACTCCCTGGAGATGATGGCCCTGACGCGCCTGCCGACGCGCACCTTCGGTACGCTGATGAGCCTCGAGCCGGCGCTAGCCGCCCTGTCCGGTATGATCTTCCTTGGCGAAACCCTGAACCTCTCCCAGACCCTGGCGCTGGGCGCCATTATCATCGCCTCAATGGGCGCCACGCTGACCATGCAGCGGCAGAGCAAAATCAAGCAAGTCGATATCAATTAACATTCTGTTACGGCGGCGGCCCGCGCCAGCTGCGGGCCTGCCAGCCTTCGCTAACCTTCTGATTGGACTTGTTTTTTCAAATAGCCAACCACTTTGCGCTATCGGAGTGATATGGCCTGCCGATGCCTCATACTTTAAAACCCTTGCTATACTTAGTCCCGAAGTTACCTGGGACAACGCTCCACATCATTCAGTTTTGAAGTGTGACGAGCATCAATATCAAGAGGATATGAAACGATGAGTACCGCTAAACTGGTTAAATCAAAAGCATCTAATCTGGTCTATACCCGCAACGATGTCGCTGACAGCGAAAAGAAAGCGACCATTGAGCTGTTGAATCGCCAGGTGATCCAGTTCATTGACCTGTCCCTTATCACCAAGCAGGCACACTGGAATATGCGCGGTGCGAACTTTATCGCCGTGCACGAAATGCTGGACGGTTTCCGTACTGCGCTCACTGAGCATCTGGATACCATGGCGGAGCGCGCCGTGCAGCTGGGCGGCGTCGCCCTGGGCACCACTCAGGTGATCAACAGCAAAACCCCGCTGCAGAGCTACCCACTGGATATCCATCATGTTCAGGATCACCTGAAAGCGCTGGCTGACCGCTACGCAGTAGTGGCTAACGATGTGCGCAAAGCGATCGGCGAAGCTAAAGACGAAGATACCGCAGATATCTTCACCGCCGCTTCCCGCGACCTGGATAAATTCCTGTGGTTTATTGAAGCGAATATCGAGTAAGGCTTTGCCGTCGGCCGCAGCGCGGTCGACGGCGCCTTTGCTTTCCCCACCCAGCCCTTGTTGTTTTTCCCTCCTCCGTTTTCCCTCACCCGTTGGCCTTGCACCATTTCAGGGCGTCAAATTGATGAAAATGCGCACAAAAGTAAAACAATTGTAATAATCACCTCACACAATCGTTACGGCGAGATTGTTTTCCCATCAGGGTTTGCGCTAAAAATGGGCTCGTTATTCAGCGACCTCAGGATGCACCAAAATAACGCCCCGTTATGGTGCACTCCTTGCCTGAAACGATCGATATTGTGCAACGGCTACCGCTTCGTTTGTTGAAAAACAACAGCTTGTAAAAGTGGCACGATTTTTTCATTAGGCTAGTCGTTCTCGCAGGGGATCGTCCCGTGGATATAAAAGGAAATGCTATGAAGTCTGTATTTAAAGTTTCACTGGCTGCACTGACCCTGGCTTTTGCGGTTTCTTCCCATGCCGCCAATAAGACCCTGGTTGTCGCCACCGATACGGCGTTCGTCCCGTTCGAATTTAAGCAAGGCGATAAGTATGTGGGTTTTGACGTTGACCTGTGGGCGGCCATCGCCAAAGAGCTGAAGCTCGACTACACCCTGAAGCCAATGGACTTCAGCGGCATTATCCCGGCGCTGCAAACCAAAAATATCGATCTGGCGCTGGCGGGGATCACCATTACCGACGAGCGTAAAAAAGCCATCGACTTCTCTGACGGCTACTACAAGAGCGGCCTGCTGGTGATGGTCAACGCCAATAATAACGACATCAAAGATGTGAAAGATCTGAACGGCAAAGTGGTCGCGGTGAAGAGCGGCACCGGCTCCGTTGACTACGCGAAAGCCAATATCAAAACCAAAGATCTGCGTCAGTTCCCGAATATCGATAACGCCTACATGGAGCTGGGTACCGGCCGCGCGGATGCGGTCCTGCACGATACGCCGAACATTCTCTACTTCATCAAAACCGCGGGCAACGGCAAATTCAAAGCGGTAGGTGAATCACTGGAAGCGCAAAACTACGGTATCGCCTTCCCGAAAGGCAGCGACGAACTGCGTGAGAAAGTGAACGGTGCGCTGAAAACGCTGCGCGAGAACGGCACCTACAACGAAATTTATAAAAAATGGTTCGGCACTGAACCAAAATAATAAAAACGTACATCGCCGGGCGCAGTCCCGGCGACATCACAACGGTCTTCCGGCACAGACGTTGCGGGAGACAGTATTTTGGCGGAGGCTTTCCTCTGCTCTCGACACGGTAACAGGAACGTATTATGCAGTTTGACTGGAGTGCCATCTGGCCTGCCATTCCGATTTTGTTGGAAGGCGCCAAAATGACGCTGTGGATTTCCGTCCTCGGCCTGGCCGGCGGCCTGATCATCGGTCTGGTGGCCGGTTTCGCCCGCTGCTTCGGCGGCTGGATCGCCAACCACATCGCGCTGGTGTTTATTGAAATCATTCGCGGCACCCCGATTGTGGTGCAGGTTATGTTCATCTACTTTGCGCTGCCGATGGCCTTTAGCGATCTGCGCATTGACCCCTTCTCCGCGGCGGTAGTGACCATCATGATTAACTCAGGCGCCTATATCGCGGAAATTACCCGCGGCGCGGTGCTCTCCATTCATAAAGGCTTCCGCGAAGCGGGCCTGGCGCTGGGCCTGTCGCGTCGCGAAACCATTCGCCACGTGATCCTGCCGCTGGCGCTGCGCCGCATGCTGCCGCCGCTGGGCAACCAGTGGATCATCAGCATCAAGGACACCTCGCTGTTCATCGTCATCGGCGTCGCCGAACTGACCCGTCAGGGACAGGAGATCATCGCCGGCAACTTCCGCGCGCTGGAAATCTGGAGCGCCGTTGCCGTGATCTACCTGATCATCACCCTGGTCCTGAGCTTTATTCTGCGTCGTCTTGAAAGAAGGATGAAAATCCTGTGATTGAATTTAAAAACGTCTCCAAGCACTTTGGCCCGACCCAGGTGCTGCACGATATCTCTCTGAAAATCAATCAGGGTGAAGTGGTGGTCATTATCGGCCCGTCCGGCTCCGGTAAATCGACGATGCTGCGCTGCATCAATAAACTGGAAGAGATCACCAGCGGCGATCTGATTGTCGATGGCCTGAAGGTCAACGATCCGAAGGTGGACGAACGTCTGATTCGTCAGGAAGCCGGGATGGTGTTCCAGCAGTTTTACCTGTTCCCGCACCTCACGGCGCTGGAAAACGTGATGTTTGGCCCGCTGCGGGTACGCGGCGCCAGCAAGCAGGCGGCGGAGAAGCTGGCGAAAGATCTGCTGGCGAAAGTCGGTCTGGCAGAGCGCGCGCATCACTATCCGTCTGAACTCTCCGGCGGCCAGCAGCAGCGTGTGGCCATCGCCCGCGCGCTGGCGGTGAAGCCGAAGATGATGCTGTTTGATGAGCCCACCTCCGCGCTCGACCCGGAACTGCGTCATGAAGTGCTCAAGGTGATGCAGGATCTGGCGGAAGAGGGCATGACGATGGTGATTGTGACCCACGAAATCGGCTTTGCCGAAAAAGTGGCCTCGCGACTGATCTTTATCGACAAGGGACGAATTGCCGAAGACGGCAACCCACAGGAGCTGGTGAACAACCCGCCAAGCCCGCGTCTGCGGGAATTCCTGCAGCACGTCGCCTGACCCACAACGGCTCTCTCCGTCGCGGAGAGAGCCGCTTTCCAGATTCCTCTTCCCTCCCCTTCCGCCATCGGCTTCTATACTTACCCGTTTACGTTGCAACGGAGGTGCCCATGCCGTGGATCCTGCTTTTGCTCGCTGCGCTGTTTACTCCCCCGCTTTCCGCCGCCGCCCTGCCCGGCGTGCCGACCGCTAATGCCGATAAAACCAGCGCCAGCGAACCCGATGTAGAACAGAAAAGAGCGGCCTATGCCGCGCTGGCCGACGTGCTGGCCAACGACTCCGCCCGCCAGGAGCTCATTGACCAGCTGCGTAAAGCGGCCGCCACGCCGCCGCCCGACAGCACCCCGACGCTGACGCCGCCGGCGGTGAAAGAAGAGACCACGGTGCTGGAGAACGTCACGCAGATCAGCCGGGAATATGGCGATGAGTTCTCATCGCGCTTCTCCCAGCTGTGGCGCAATATTACCGGCTCGCCGCATAAGCCCTTTAATCCGCAAACCTTTACCAGCGCCGCCTGGCATTTTTTACTGCTGGCCGGGCTGGTGTTTGCCTTCTGGTGGCTGGTACGCCTCGCGGCGCTGCCGCTGTATCGTAAAATGGGCGAATGGGGACGGCATAAAAACCGCGATCGCGGAAACTGGCTCCAGCTGCCGTTGACCATCGCCGGGGCGTTTATCATCGATCTGCTGCTGCTGGCGCTGGCCCTGTTTATCGGTCAGCTGTTGAGCGATCGCCTGAATGGCGACAACCCTACTATCGCCTTCCAGCAGAGCCTTTTCCTCAACGCCTTCGCGCTGATCGAATTCTTTAAAGCCATCCTGCGGCTCATTTTCTGCCCGCGCATCCCGGCGCTCAGGCCCTTTAACCTCAGCGACGAGGCCGCCTCCTACTGGAGCCTGCGCCTGAGCGCCCTCAGCAGCCTGATCGGCTACGGCCTGATCGTCGCGGTGCCGATTATCTCCAACCAGGTGAATGTTCAGGTCGGCGCGCTGGCTAACGTCGTCATCATGCTGTGCATTACGCTGTGGGCGCTGTATCTGATTTTTCATAACAAAGCGGTGATTACGCAGGGGCTGATCCATCTGGCTGACCGCTCGCTCTCCTTCTTTAGCCTGTTTATCCGCGCCTTCGCTCTGATCTGGCACTGGCTGGCCTGCGCCTACTTTGTGGTGCTCTTTTTCTTTTCCCTGTTCGACCCAGGCAACAGCCTGAAATTTATGATGGGCGCCACCCTGCGCAGCCTGGCGATTATCGGCGGCGCGGCGCTGGTGTCCGGCATTCTGTCGCGCTGGATAGCCAAAACCATCACCCTCTCCCCTGCCACTCAGCGCAACTATCCTGAGCTGCAAAAGCGGCTGAACGGCTGGATCTCCGCGTCGCTGAAGGCAGCGCGTATTCTCACCGTCTGCGTCGCCATCATGCTGCTCCTGAGCGCCTGGGGGCTGTTTGACTTCCGCGAATGGCTGCACAACGATGCCGGGCAAAAAACGGTGGATGTGCTGATCCGTATCGCCCTTATCCTCTTCTTCTCCGCTATCGGCTGGACGGTGCTGGCCAGCCTGATCGAAAACCGGCTGGCCTCGGATATCCATGGCCGCCCGCTGCCCAGCGCGCGGGCCCGGACGCTGCTGACGCTGTTTCGCAACGCGCTGGCGGTGGTGATCAGCACCATCACGGTGATGATTTTGCTCTCGGAGATTGGGGTCAATATCGCGCCGCTGCTGGCCGGCGCCGGGGCGTTGGGGCTGGCCATCTCGTTTGGCGCGCAAACCCTGGTCAAAGACATTATCACCGGCATTTTTATCCAGTTTGAGAACGGGATGAATACCGGCGATCTGGTCACCATCGGTCCCTTGACCGGCACGGTGGAACGGATGTCGATTCGCTCAGTGGGGGTGCGCCAGGATACCGGCGCTTATCACATTATCCCCTGGTCCTCGATCACCACCTTTGCCAACTTCGTGCGCGGCATTGGCTCGGTGGTGGCCAACTATGACGTCGACCGCCATGAGGATCTGGATAAAGCCAGTCAGGCGCTGAAGGCGGCGGTGGACGATCTGCTGGCCCAGGAGGAGATCCGCGGCCTGATCATTGGCGAACCGTCGTTCGCCGGGCTGGTGGGGCTGAGCAATACCGCCTTTACGCTGCGCGTCAGCTTCACCACCCTGCCGCTGAAGCAGTGGACGGTGCGTTTTGCCCTCGACACCCAGGTGAAAAAGCACTTCGACCGCGCCGGGGTTCGCGCCCCGGTACAAACCTGGCAGCAGCTGCCGATGCCGGGCGCCGACAGCCCGGCCGCGGAGTAGTTAGAACGGACGGCGGCGTTTGGCGTCGTCCATAAAGCTCCAGGCAATAAAGCGGCTCTGCTTTTGCCCCTGGGCCATCTCTTTTTTCACCACTTTCACTGCCCCGACCTCGGTCAGCAAGCGGTAGAGCGGCGGCAGATTGTCGCCGCGCGACACCAGCGAGGTAAACCATTTCACCTGGCGGGCGAAGGCCTGACTTTCGCGGATCATCTGCGAGATAAAGGCCACTTCGCCCCCTTCGCACCACAGCTCCTGCTGCTGACCGCCAAAGTTAAGCCCGCTGTCGGCGCCGAGTCCGAGATTGCGGCGCTTGCGCTCACCGCCCGCCCGGGCGCTCTCTGCGGAGTCATGGAACGGCGGATTACACAGCGTGGCGTCATAGGTCTCGTTTTTGTGGATCACGCCGTGGAAGATAGCCTGGCTCTCTTTTTGCCGACGCAGACGGATCTGCCGGGTCAACCCCGGGTTGCCATTGACAATCGCCTGCGCGCTGGCGAAGGCTTCCGGACTGATTTCGCTGCCGGTAAAGCGCCAGCCGTACTCGTGAACGCCGATCAGGGGATAAATGAGGTTGGCGCCGGTGCCAATATCGAGGATTGTGGCTTGCTTCGGCACTTCGCCGCTGTCCCCGGCCAGCAGATCCCCCAGATGATGAATATAGTCGGCCCGCCCGGGCACCGGCGGACAGAGAAAACCATCAGGAATGTCCCAGTGTTTGACCGCGTAGAAATGCGCCAGCAGCGCTTTATTCAACGCCTTTACCGCCTGCGGATTGGCAAAATCAATGGTCTGCTCACCCAGCGGATTGAGCGTAATGTATCCCTGCAGGTCAGGATGCGCCTGGCAGAGCGCGGGCAGGTCGTAGCGTTGATGGTGGCGGTTACGCGGGTGTAACCCCGGTTTCTGGGCTTTCATGACAATCTCCTTTGAACAGCCGCGTAAGATACCCGTTGACGGCCGCTCGGTAAATAAGGGAGTCTGGATATCTCCTTTATCCGTGACAGGTGCAGCATGTACTTTTATCAACCTTCGCAGGGCCACGGCCTGCCGCATGACCCGCTCAACGCAATAATCGGGCCTCGCCCGATAGGCTGGATCGCCTCGCAGGACGCCGAGGGCCAGCGTAATCTGGCGCCATACAGCTTTTTTAACTGCTTTAACTATCGCCCGCCGATCATTGGTTTCGCCAGCAGCGGCTGGAAAGACAGCGTGCGAAATATCGTCGAAACGAAGGAGTTCGTCTGGAACCTGGCGACGCGCCCGCTGGCCGCCGCGATGAACGAAACCTCCGCCTCGATCCCGCACCATGAGGATGAATTCGTGCGCGCCGGACTCACCGCCGCCGCCAGCCGCCTGGTCAAGGCCCCCCGGGTGGCGGAGAGCCCGGTGAACTTTGAGTGCCGCCTGTCGCAATGTATTCAGCTCACCACCGCCGACGGCAACCTTGTCGATACATGGCTGGTGCTCGGCGAAGTGGTCGCCGTGCATATCGATGAATCACTGCTGGAGAACGGCATCTATCAAACCGCCCGCGCTCAGCCGATCCTGCGTGCCGGGGGGCCGAGCGCCTATTACAGTATTGATGACAGCCTGCGTTTTGACATGATCCGCCCGGATGCCCGCTAAATAATATCCCTGGCGCGGGGACCGCTACCCTGCGCCGGTTGCGGGCTAAACGCCTTGTTTTTGCATAAAAAATTCCCTACCGCGCGGTCTGGAAAGGCCTACACTTAAGCTATGTCCCATGCTGTTTATGAGGATATGCTGATGAAAATCACCTCGCTGCTGTTTGCCGCTGCGCTTGCCGCTCAGGCCGACGCGGCCTCTTCCCTGCCGCCGCCCCCCGTACTGCCCTATGACGGGCCGCTGCGTCCTGTCGGCACCGTCTCCGCCTCCGGCGCCCGCACCCTTGACGACCTGGTGGCCGCCCTCGCGGATAAGGCCCACCGTCGTGGGGCGATAGCCTGGCGGGTCAATGCCGCCAGCAGCGGTAACCGGCTGTACGGTTCAGCTATAATTTATCAATAATCTTTTTACAGGAGGCAGACAATGGCATCAGGTTGGGCAGGCGACGGCGCCGTACAGGATCAGATCGACAGCACCATTGACGATGCGGTGGCTCGCGCCCGCCGCGAGCTTCCGCACGGCGAAAGCAACAAATTTTGTGATGAATGCGGAGAGCCGATTCCGGAGGCGCGTCGACAGGCGATACCCGGGGTGAGATACTGCGTGAAGTGCCAGCAGGAGAAAGATTTACATAACAATACATTTTCAGGATATAATCGCCGCGGTTCCAAGGATAGCCAGCTACGCTGACTTTCCTTTACCGTTCATGACAGCCTTTCGCATTATCTTTTCGCGCACACTTTTTGGCGATAAATGTCGCAATATGTGCCCTTAAGCGTGCCGGTCTCCCTCGCTCCGCCATCAGACGAAAAGAATGAGAAATAATTTATTAATAATCAGTAAATTATTAATCATTCAAAAAATTAGATGAAGACTGTGAATTTCCTTCGATTTTATCTCCCGCAAAAAAGCGTGATACTTATCACATCGACGGAACATCGTCCCCTGAACAGAACAACCTGCGAGAGATTAACTATGAAAAACATCAAATATGCTGCCGCTGCCATCGCTCTGACCGCCCTTTCCTTCGGCGCCTTTGCCGCCGAGCCGGTTACCCCCGCTCAGGCTGAAAGCATGAATAAGATCGGCGTGGTGTCTGCGCAAGGCGCAACCACGTTAGATGGTCTGGAAGCGAAACTGGCTGCTAAAGCCGAAGCCGCTGGCGCAACCGGCTATAGCATCACTTCCGCTAACACCAACAACAAACTGAGCGGTACCGCGGTTATCTATAAATAATCGCAGCTCAACCCTGTAAGCCACTGAATTAACCCTGAAAAGACCTTTAATACCCTTGCCTTGCCCGTCCGAGCCACCGGACGGGCTTTTTTTTATTCTGCCGAGCCAATCACCAGCAGTCGTTGACGCGGCTGAGCCCCTGCTCCAGGGTTGAGACCTCCCCGCAGGCCAGCAGACAGCAGGCAAGCTGGATCTTCAGCGAGTGGGGTACCGGTTCGACGCCGGCGACGCAGCGCTCGATCCAGCGCGCGGTCACTTCGGGATCTTTCGAGGCCGGCAGAATGACTTCCTCCGCCGCGGCCTCGGTCTGACGATCGCACAGCGCCCGCACGCCCTGGTCATCGATCAGGCTGATCTGCGGGCAGCGCTGCGGGTTGGCGTACACTTCGCCTTCGGTACCGTGCATCAGCAGCGCGCGGCCACCGGTCTCGCGAAAGAAGCTCGCCACCCTGGGAACATATTCCGGATGCGATACGCTGGAGAGACGTAACGCCTCCCCTTCGCCAAACGGCGTGGCCAGTTTGGCCAACGTATGGGCGCTGTTGCGCACGCCCATCCGCCAGCGCATCGCCAGCTGTTTCTCCAGCGGCGGGCAGAAGGCGCCCACCGGGATATATACCGGTTCATGCCCCTCCAGCTGCGCCTGAGCCTGGCCGGCATGCCGGGTAGCCGGAATGTCCAGCAGGGTAAAAATGGTCTCGGTCAGCACCCGGGTCGGATCGTGACTGACGCCGTGAACCACGACCGGAAACCCCAGCTTGTGCAGGAGCATCGCCAGCAGCGGCGTCAGGTTCGCCTGCTTGCGCGCGCCGTTGTAGCTGGGGATAACGATCGGCATCGGCTTGCCTGCCGGCGGGGTCAGGCGCAGAGTATGCTGCTGCATCGCGGCGTAAAAGCCTTTCATCTCCGCTTCGCCTTCGCCTTTGATGCGCAGGGCGATTAATATTCCCCCCAGCTCCAGCTCCGGCACCTCGCCGTTCAGCATCCGCGCGTAGAGCGCACGGGCGGTCTCTTCATCCAGGTCGCGGGCATGATTCTTACCGCGGCCCACCTCTTTTATAATTTTGCTGTACTCCATGGCTCCCCCTGTTGCGTCACGCGCCGGCGTCAACGACGTTTGCGGCCTGTCTGTTTTGCTGTCTGTTTTGCTTTACGTTTTACTATAACCTCCGGGACGCCCGGCTGCTCTATGGGAAAAACAGGTAACGCGTTCAGTAGACGCGCGCCGTAGTTTTTGGTCAACAGACGCTTATCGTAAATCACCACCTCTCCCCAGCAGTGATGGCTACGGATCAGACGCCCCACCTGCTGAATAAGATTAAAGGAGGCGCTGGGCAAACTCTGTACCTCGAAGGGATAACGATTGAGGCTTTTCAGCCATTCGCCTTCGGTGATCACTACCGGGCTGTCGATGGGCGGAAAGGCGATTTTATGGATATGCACCTGGCTTAACAGATCGCCTTTTAAATCGAGACCTTCGGCAAAGGACTGCAGGCCCACCAGCACGCTGCGCTCGCCGCTTTCCACCCGTTTACGATGCAGCTCCACCAGCCGGTAGCGCGGCTGGTCGCCCTGCACCAGCAGCATCAGGCGCAGATCGGTCACATGCTCCAGGAAGCGATTCATTGCTCGCCCGCTGGCGAACAGCACCAGCATCCCGAGATGTTTCTTGCTCTCCACCTGCTGGCGAAAATAGGCCGCCATCTCGGCGATGTGCTGCTCTTCGTTATCCATCAGCGGTTCATAGCGCATTTGAGGAATAATAATTTTCCCCTGCTCTACGTGGTTGAACGGCGAATCCAGCGCCACGAAGCGGTCGCCCGCTTTCTCCTTCAGGCCGCTCATCTCCTGCAGGCGCGAGAAGCTGTTTAGAGAGCGCAGCGTCGCTGACGTCACCACGATATGCGGCACGCTGCGCCACAGCAGTCGTTCAAGCTGATCGCTGACGCGGATGCCGACGCAGTGGAACCAGACGTGGATCTGGCCGTCGCGCACCACCCGCGTCGCCCATTTGGTCACCGGCGCGCCAGAGGACTGCGCCAGCGACGCCAGACGCCACAGCTTGCTTTGGCTTTCAAACATGCCGAGGGCGCGGTTCATCTGCAGCAGCACCCGATGCAGGCGCACCACGTCATGGCTGCCGGTCTTTTCGCTGAGATCGTTAAGGAACAGCTCCGCCAGCCCGCGCAGCGTCTCGGTGAGCTTCGCCAGCCGCTGGCAGATCTCCATCACCTCCTGCGGCAGTTCGCCCATCGGGAAGCGATGCTCCGCTTCCTGACCGGCGGGCATATAGAGATTGAGAATATTATTCAACGACGCAATTAGCTCGAACAGCTCTTCGCAATGGCCAGCGAGCCGCTCCGCATTGGCCAGCGGCGGCGTGGTTTTCGGGCGGAACTGCTCCATGCAGGTAGCCACCAGCTTGCAGAACAGATCCAGCTGCAGGCGAAACCAGGGGGCGGTGATCTCGGCGCTCATCTCCAGCGCGTCGCGGGCGACGTCCGGCAGATGATGGCCTTCATCGAGGACCAGCAGCAGGTTTTTCGGCTCCGGCAGCACCGCCTCGCTCTCCATCGCCGCCATCACCAGCGCATGGTTGGCCACCACCACTTCCGCCTCCTGAATTTCCCGCCGCGCCACAAAGAACGGACACTCCCGATAGTAGTGGCAGTTGCGGTTCAGGCAGCTGGCCTTATCGGTGCTCAGCCGGCTCCACAGCCCATCGTCGATGGCTTTGTCGGTATGGTCGCGCAGGCCGTCCCAGCGGTAGCTGTCGAGATCCTGCTTCAGCGTCGCGCACAGCTTCTGCTCGGCCTGGTTGTTCGGGGTGAGATCGTCGTCGAGGAAGGCCAGCAGATCCTGCTGCGTCGGCTCGGTGCTGGCCAGCGCCGTCAGATTGCGCGGGCAGACGTAGCGTCCGCGACCGAAGGCGGCGGTGAAGCGCAGGTCGGGGATAATCTTGCGCAGCAGCGGCAGGTCTTTACTGTAGATTTGATCCTGCAGGGCGACGTTGGCGGTGCTGACCACCAGCGTTTTTTGTTCCTCACGGGCGATGGCAATGCCGGGGATCAGATATGACAGCGTTTTACCAACGCCGGTCGGCGCTTCGATAGCCAGATGCCGGCCCTCATCCCCGGCGAGGGTTTTCGCCACATCAGCGATCATCTGCCGCTGCGGGGGGCGGGGAATAAAGTCCGGGATCTGTTCCTGAAGCGCCTTATACCAGGCGGCGATTTGCGCTTTCAGCGCAGCGGTCAAAGCCATGAGAAAACCTGAATACTGTATAAACAGCCACTATTGTGCCATTTTTGCCCGCCCGGAGGTATTGCTTTCTGCTCAGTGTGGAAGCGTGCTCGACAAATAGTGTAATGGAAAGAAAAAGGCCCGCCGCCGCGTAGCGGACAGACGGGCCTGAGCCGTGCTTAACCGCATTCTCGCGGTCCGGGCATCAGCCTGTTATTCGCCAGCCGGTTTACGCGGGCGACGGCGGCGCGGCGGTTTGCCGTCCTGAGTGCGCGCTTTCGGCGCCTCGCCGTCCTGACGACGCGGGGCGCTGCTCTGGCTGCGCGGCTGTCCGCTGCGCCCCTGGCCTTGGCCGCCGCGTCCCTGACCACGACCGCCGCCGCGCTGCTGGCGACCGTTCTGGATAGGTTCGGCTTTAATGGACGGATCCGGCTCATAGCCGGCAATCGCGATGCGCGGGATCTCTTTCTTCAGCAGGCGCTCGATATCGCGCAGCAGCTTGTGCTCATCCACGCACACCAGCGACAAGGCTTCGCCAGTGGCCGCGGCGCGACCGGTACGGCCGATACGGTGGACATAATCTTCCGGCACGTTCGGCAGCTCGTAGTTCACCACGTGCGGCAGCTCTTCGATATCCAGACCGCGGGCGGCGATATCGGTCGCCACCAGCACGCGAATGCCGCCGGATTTAAAGTCGGCCAGCGCGCGGGTACGCGCCCCCTGGCTCTTGTTGCCATGGATCGCCGCGCTGCGGATGCCGTCTTTGTTGAGCTGCTCCGCGAGGTGGTTGGCGCCATGCTTGGTGCGGGTAAAGACCAGCACCTGCTGCCAGTTGCCTTCGCCGATAAGCTGCGACAGCAGCTCGCGCTTACGGTTTTTGTCAACAAAATGGACGTGCTGGGTGATCTGCTCGGAGGCCGTGTTGCGACGCGCCACTTCCACTTCCAGCGGGTTGTGCAGCAGTTTCTCAGCCAGGCCTTTGATCTCGTCGGAGAAGGTCGCCGAGAACAGCAGGTTCTGCCGACGCGGCGGCAGTTTAGCCAGTACGCGGCGGATGTCATGGATAAAGCCCATATCCAGCATGCGGTCCGCTTCATCCAGTACGAGGATTTCCACTTTATCGAGGCTGACGGCGTTCTGGTGTTCCAGGTCCAGCAGACGGCCCGGGGTGGCGACGAGGATATCGACGCCGCCACGCAGCTTCATCATCTGCGGGTTGATGCTCACGCCGCCGAACACCACCAGCGAGCGAACATTCAGATATTTGCTGTAATCCCGCACGTTCTCGCCCACCTGCGCCGCCAGCTCGCGGGTCGGGGTCAGGATCAGCGCGCGCACCGGGCGACGACCCTTCGCGTGCGGCTCGTTCTGGATCAGGCGCTGCAGCAGCGGCAGAGTAAAGCCCGCCGTTTTACCGGTGCCGGTCTGGGCGCTGGCCATCAGGTCGCGGCCCTGCAGTACCGCCGGGATCGCCTGCTGCTGGATAGGGGTCGGCTCAACGTAGCCCTGCTCAGCGACAGCGCGCAGGATATCGGGATTCAGGCCAAGGGAATCAAAAGACATAACAACTCCGAACCGCCCCGGCCCGGTGAAGGGCGTAGTTTTCAGGGAGATTATTGCGATAAGAGATGGCAAAAACCACAATGCCATGAAGGGGCGCAGTCTAGCAGATTTTGTGACAGGCCGCATAAAATCTGCAAAAGAATGCCGCCCCTGGCTGGCGGGGGGAAGAAGGCCGCTGAGGGCGCTCAGCGGCCAGGCGGGTCGCCGCAGCGCGGTTAACGCAGACGATACTTAATTTTTTCGACGATCTTCGCGGTGGAGATGCCGTAGCGATCGTGGAGGGTCGGCAGCGCGCCGGCTAACAGGAACGCGTCAGGCAGCCCTACGGTATCCAGCTCGCAGCGAACCCCTTTGCGCATCAGCAGGGCGGCCACCGCCTCTCCTAACCCGCCGACCGCGGTGTGGTTTTCGGCGGTGACCACCAGGCGACCCGGCTTCGACACCTGTTCAATAATCGCTTGTTCATCCAGCGGTTTGATGGTCGGCACGTGCAGGACCGCCACGCTGATATTATCGTCCCGCAGCTTTTCAACCGCCTCCAGCGCGCGCATGGTCATTAGCCCGGAGGAGATAATCAACACGTCGTTGCCGTCCTCCAGCAGCTTCGCTTTGCCCAGTTCGAACTGATAGTCGTATTTATCCAGCACCAGCGGCACTTTCCCGCGCAGCAGGCGCATATAAACCGGGCCATGGTGATCGGCAATGGCCGGTACCGCCTGCTCAATCTCCAGCGCATCGCAGGGATCGACGATGACCATTCCGGGGATACCACGCATGATCGCCAGATCTTCGGTGGCCTGATGACTGGGGCCATAGCCGGTCGTCAGGCCCGGTAGCGCCGCGCAAATCTTGACGTTCAGATGCTCTTCAGCGATCACCTGATGAATAAAATCATAGGCGCGACGGGTCGCAAAGGCGGCATAGGTGGTGGCGAAGGGAATAAATCCCTCCTTCGCCATGCCTCCCGCCGCCGCCATCAGCAGTTGCTCCGCCATTCCCATCTGGAAAAAGCGATCCGGGAAGGCCTGGGCGAAAATATGCAGGTCAGTATATTTTGACAGGTCCGCTGTCATACCGACGATCGCCGGGCGCTGCGCCGCGAGTTTCGACAGCGCGACGCCGAAGGGCGCAGAGACGGTGGCCTGGCCTTCATCGGCAATCGAAGCGATCATCGCCGACGTTTTTAAACGAGGTTTACTCTGGCTCATTACAACACTCCTTCCGGTTTGTTAGCGTCCAGCACCGCAATCGCTTTTTGCCATTCGTCGGCATCGACGCGAATAAAATGGTTCTTATCGCGGGTTTCGAGGAACGGCACCCCTTTGCCCATCAGCGTGTCGCACAAAATGACCCGCGGCTGGTTGCCGGAAAAACTTTTCGCGTTGTCAAAGGCGGCCATCACCGCCGGCAGATCGTTACCGTCTACGCGCTGCACGTACCAGCCGAAGGCGGCCCATTTATCCTGCAGCGGCTCAAAGCCGAGGATTTTGCGTGAATCGCCGTCGGCCTGCTGTTTGTTGACGTCGACAAGGTTAATCAGGTTAGTCAGGCCATAGTGAGCCGCCGACATCGCCGCTTCCCAGGTCGAACCTTCATCCAGCTCCCCATCGGACATCGAGTTATAGACCCAGGCCTTGCTCTGTTTCTGCCGCAGGCCGAGCGCCATGCCGACGGCGATAGACAGCCCCTGCCCCAGCGAGCCGCCGGACATCTCCATCCCCGGGGTGTAGGTCGCCATGCCGGACATCGGCAGGCGGCTGTCGTCGGAGCCGTAGGTTTCCAGTTCCGCTTCCGGAATAATGCCCGCCTCCAGCAACGCGGCATAATAAGCGATAGCGTAATGGCCATGAGAAAGCAGGAAGCGATCGCGCCCCTCCCACTCAGGATCTTCCGGGCGATAGGTCATGGCGTAACTGAAGGCGGTAGCCAGCACATCGGCATACCCCAGCGCCTGGCCAATATAGCCCTGCCCCTGAACTTCTCCCATTTGCAGGGCATAGCGGCGGATACGCCACGCCGCCGCGGCGACTTTTTGTGATTCGGTGATGTTCATCTCTGTGCCTCGCTTAGTGAATTAACATGCCGCCGTTAACGTCCAGGGTGATACCGGTGGAGTAGGAAGAGAGGTCGCTGCCGAGGAACAGCGCGGCGCGGGCGATGTCCACCGCGTCGCCGAGGCGGTTCATCGGAATGCCGGCAAGAATATTGGCCGTCATGTCGTCCGTCAGCTTGCCGGCGGTAATGTCGGTCTGAATTAGCCCCGGGGTGATGCAGTTAACGCGGACGTTGTCCGGGCCAAGCTCGCGCGCCATCGCCCGCGCCAGGCCGAGCACGCCGGCTTTTGCCGCGCTGTAGTGCGGACCGCCGAAGATACCGCCGCCGCGCTGGGCGGAAACGGACGAGATGCAGACGATGCTGCCGGATTTTTGCGACCGCATCGTGGGGATCACCGCCTGTGACATCAGCAGCGTGCCGCGCAGGCTGACATCGAGCACCGCGTCATAGTTGGCGCGCTTGATGTCCATTAGCTTCAGCGGCTGGGTGATGCCGGCGTTATTGACCAGCACATCGACCCGGCCGTATTTCGCCAGAATCTGTTCGATGGCCGCCTGCACCTGCACTTCGTCGGCGACGTTCGCCGCCAGGCCGAGATGGCCTTCGCCCAGCGCCGCCGCGGCGGTTTTACTGGCTTCGCCATTGAGATCGATAATGACCACTTTCGCGCCGTTTTCGGCGAATAATTTCGCGGTCGCAAAACCCAAACCGCGTGCGGAGGCCGCGCCAGTAATAATGGCGACTTTATCTTTTAATAACATAGTTTCACTCCATGACATTACGTCATATTAATTAACAGGATCTATTTTCGTTATTGTGGCTCATCGAGGAAAAGAATCACCACCAAACCGATTGCGGCGCAGATACCAAAATAGGTAAAGACAGAATTAAAGCTCCCCGTTTTATCCAGTAAGAAACCGGCCACCATCGGCGCCACAAATCCGCCGAGGTTGCCGCCGCTATTAATAATGGAAGAGGCGATCGGATAGGTTTTGCTGTCCGAAACGGCCATACCGTAGGCGGTAAAAGCCGGCCAGCCGATATTCAAACAGAAACCGACAAAGAATAAACCAATACAGACCGCCAGGGTGCTTGCCGGTATATTCAGCATAATTAACATCATGACTACGGTTGATACCGCTGTGAATATCATGGTTGGTTTACGCCGACGGCCTAATAATTTATCCGAAATCCATCCGCCGCCAATCGCGCCAATAAAGCCGCCGATGCACGGCATACTGGCCACGAACCCCATACTCATCACATCGAAACCGCGCTCTTTCACTAAATACAGCGGGATCCAGGTTAATAATCCATATAACACGCTGACCATCATAAAATATGCGAGGCAGTCTCCGAGAATATTTTTTGAGGTAAATAATCCCTTCGCCGTATCCACAGGCGGCATTTTTTTCACCCGGATAATTTTATCCAGCCAGGTGAAGCGATCGGCGATTAATATATTTTCACGTACACCGTCATTATGATGGATGTCCCGCCCGGCATTAATCTCTGCCAGTTCGCTTGGAGATACGAATCCGCTTTCCGCGGGCTTTGACTTCACCAACAGGTACCACGCTATCGCTGCTACGATCCCGGGAATAGCAAAGGAGAAAAAGACCCACCGCCAGCCCCAGGTCACCGCAATCCACACCGCCAGCGGCGGCACGATAATCGGGGCAAACATGGTCGCCGCGATGTAAACGCCGGTTGCCGTGGCTTTCTCTTTCGGCGGAAACCAGTTGTTTATCGTCGACGCCAGCCCCACCGGGCAGGGACCTTCGCTTAGTCCCAAGCCCAGCCGCACCAGCTTCAGGCCAAATACGGAGCTCACCGTGCCCATCAGCCAGGTAAAAGCGGAGAAGCCGAAAATAGATAGCGAAACCAGCCCTCGAGTGCCGCGTCTGGCGATGAAAAAGCCTGCCGGGATCTGGCTGACCGCATAGCCGAGGAAAAACATACTGGCAATCGCTCCGGCCTCAAAATTATTGATATGGAATTCATCAATGATAAACGGCAGTACCGCGCCGATATTCGTTCTGTCGGCGTAATTGATGGCATACACCAGGAAAATCATCGTCAAAACCACAAAACGATATTTTGTTTTCCTGGCGTCAGTACAGACCAGCGTATCTATACGTGACATAGGGTTTCCTCATCTTATACCTCATCCACTTCGCCGTAGGTTGCCGCCTGGGTTCGCCGCGTTTCACGCGCCCTGGCGCAACAAGAGAGACATGTCTTTTCGCACAGCGAAACAGGTGGTTAGGTGTTTTATTATTGCGACCCAAGCGCATCGCAGTTTGTGATCAGGCCTGTGAGGGGAATATAACAACCCAAAAATGAAAAGGTATTCAAAAAAGCTCAATTATGATTGAGAAAAATTGAGTTAGTGACCCCCCGCAAATTTTAGCGTTTACTGAGAGGCGCGATTTTAACGAGATAAATTGTTAAGCCCATCACAAATTAAAAGGTTATTTTCGCTTTTCCCTATGCTGTTCATCACGGCTGCGCCACGCTGTTCGCCATTTTCTTTTATTCGCGCCCCGCGCAGGATGCCGCCATGAGTCAACCGCTGCCCAATAAAAATCTGCCGATGCCCTCTTTACGCAATATCCAGGCTTTTATTGAAGTCGCCGCAACCGGCAGCCTCAACCTGGCCGCAGAGAACCTCAACATTACCGCCTCGGCGGTCAGCCACCAGATAGCCAGTCTGGAGCACTTGCTGGGAAAAAAACTGTTCTCCCGCAGCAGCAAAGGCGTGATGTTAACCGCAGTGGGAGAAAAATATCTCAAAGAGGTCTCCGGAGCGCTGAATATGATTGGCCAGGCCACCAGCCAGGTGATCAACGATATTCATCAGGATTATTTACGCATTCACTCAGCGCCGAGCTTCGGCCTGCTGTGGCTGATGCCGCGGCTGGATAAATTCCGTCAGGCATGGCCGGAGCTAAAAATTAGCCTGACCTGCTCTTACGAAAGCATTCAGTTCTCCCGGGATAATATTGATATCGATATTCGCCACGGGCTGTCGCAGTGGCCGACGCTGCTGGTCAGGACCATTAAAAATGAGTGCGTCCTGCCCTACAGCGCCTCCTCTTATTTAGCCCGCCATGCGGTTCGCGCCCCGGAAGATCTGCTGGCCTGCGATCTGATCCATTCCGACAGCACCTTAATTAACTGGAGCAACTGGCTGTCGTGGCACAAGGTCCGCGGCTGGCACAAAAACTTTATCTTTAATTTCGACCGGTCGTACATGAGCATCGAGGCGGCCCGGATGGGGATGGGGGTGATCCTGGAAAGCAATCTGCTGGCCGGCGGCCACGTGCGTCAGGGGCAGCTGACGCCGGTGTTTGCCGACGAGCGGAGTATGTCGGTCGGCGCGCACCACTTCGTCCTTCCCCACGCCAATGAACAGAAGGAAAAGGTCCAGCGCTTCTTCGCCTGGGTCGCCGGGGAGCTACAGGAAGACGGTTTTCATATTTAGTCCCGGCAGGTGGACAAACCGCCAGTCGGCGCCTAAAGTTAATCAATCGATTGATTAATTTTTTCAGAGCGCGATGACCAGTAAAGGCGAACAGGCAAAAAGCCAGCTTATCGCGGCCGCTATCGCCCAGTTTGGCGAGTACGGCCAGCATGCCACCACCCGCGATATTGCCGCCCAGGCCGGGCAGAATATCGCCGCTATCACCTACTATTTTGGCTCGAAAGACGACCTGTATCTCACCTGCGGCCAGTGGATCGCCGATTTTATCGGTGACAATTTTCGCCCGCACGCCGAAGCGGCGGAGGCCGTGCTCGCCGGAGAGTCGCCGGATCGCCAGGCGATCCGCGCCCTCATCCTCAGCGCCTGCCATAACATGATCCTGCTGCTGACCCAGGATGATACGGTCAACTTGAGCAAATTTATTTCCCGGGAACAGCTGGCGCCCACCGCCGCGTACCATCTTATCCACCAGCAGGTGATCGCCCCCCTGCACCACTATCTCACCCGGCTGATCGCCGCCTGGACAGGTCGCGATGCCGGTGATACGCAAATGATCCTCCATACCCACGCCCTGCTGGGCGAGGTGCTCGCTTTCCGTCTCGGGCGTGAAACCATCCTGCTGCGCACCGGCTGGACGCAGTTTGACGCGCAAAAAACCGAACAGATTTTTGAGGTCATTACCTGTCATATCGATTTCATTCTGCATGGGTTATCGCAAAGGAGTTTGGGCTGATGAAAAAACCCGTCGTCGTCATTCTGCTGATCGTGATTCTTCTCGCCGCGCTGGGCGGCGGCTGGTGGTGGTACCAGAGCAGCCGGCAGCAGCCGCTGACTCTGTATGGCAATGTCGATATCCGCACCGTCAATATGAGCTTTCGTGTCGGCGGCAGACTGGCCTCGCTGACCGTCGACGAAGGCGACAGCATCCGCGCGGGGCAAACCCTCGGCGAGCTTGACCGTGCCCCCTATGAAAACGCCCTGCTGCAGGCGCAGGCCAACGTCTCCACCGCCCAGGCGCAGTATGACCTGATGATGGCCGGCTACCGCTCGGAAGAGATTGCCCAGGCCGCGGCGGCAGTGAATCAGGCGCAGGCCGCTTACGACTACGCGCAAAACTTTTATCAGCGCCAGCTGGGTTTACGCGCCAGCAGCGCCATTTCCGCCAACGATCTGGAGAACGCCCGCTCCTCGCGCGACCAGGCGCAGGCAACGCTGAAGTCAGCGCAGGATAAACTGCGTCAATACCGCGCCGGCAATCGTCCGCAGGAGATAGCCCAGGCCAAAGCCAGCCTCGAACAGGCGCAGGCGGCGCTGGCCCAGGCTAAACTGGACCTGCACGATACCGTGCTGACCGCCCCTTCCGACGGCACGCTGATGACCCGCGCCGTCGAGCCCGGCACTATGCTCAACGCCGGCGGCACCGTGCTAACCCTCTCCCTGACCCATCCAGTATGGGTCCGCGCCTACGTTGACGAGAAAAACCTCGGCCAGGCGCAGCCGGGACAAGCAGTGCTGCTCTATACCGACAGCCGGCCGGATAAGCCCTATCACGGCAAAATCGGCTTTGTCTCGCCGAGCGCTGAGTTCACGCCGAAGACTGTCGAGACGCCGGACCTGCGCACCGATCTGGTCTACCGTCTGCGCATCGTGGTAACCGACGCCGACGGCGCGCTGCGCCAGGGGATGCCGGTGACCGTCTCCTTTGACAACGGGAACGGACATGAGTGAGGCCGTCATCGCCTTAAACGGCCTGAGCCGCCGTTTCCCCGGGATGGACAGGCCAGCGGTGGCCCCGCTGACCTGTACGATCCGCGCCGGCTACGTCACGGGGCTGGTGGGCCCCGACGGCGCAGGGAAAACCACCCTCATGCGGATGCTCGCCGGGTTGCTTAAGCCTGATGAGGGCAGCACCAGGGTGATTGGCTTTGATCCGCTAAAAGACGACAGCGCTCTGCACGCGGTGCTCGGCTATATGCCGCAAAAGTTCGGCCTGTATGAAGATCTGACGGTGATGGAAAACCTCACCCTGTACGCCGATTTACGCAGCGTCACCGGCGAGGCGCGGAAGAAAATTTTCGACCGCCTGCTGGAATTCACCGCCCTTGGCCCGTTCACCGGGCGGCTGGCGGGCAAGCTCTCCGGCGGCATGAAGCAAAAGCTGGGGCTCGCCTGTACCCTGGTGGGTGACCCGAAGGTGCTGCTGCTGGATGAGCCCGGCGTCGGCGTCGACCCGATCTCCCGCCGCGAGCTATGGCAGATGGTGCACGAGCTGGCCGGCGACGGCATGCTGATCCTGTGGAGCACCTCTTATCTCGATGAAGCCGAGCAGTGTCGCGATGTGCTGCTGATGAACGAAGGTAAACTGCTCTATCAAGGGGAGCCGACGGCCCTGACGCAAACCATGGCCGGGCGCAGCTTTCTGGTCTCCAGCCCGCAGGAGAACAACCGCCGCCTGCTGCAGCGGGCGCTGAAGCTGCCGCAGGTTAGCGACGGCGTGATTCAGGGCAAATCGGTGCGTCTGATCCTGAAAAAGGAGGCGCGCATCGATGAGGTTCAGCAACATGACGATATGCCGTCGCTGCAGGTGACCGACACCGCGCCGCGCTTTGAAGACGCCTTTATCGACCTGCTCGGCGGCGCCGGGACCGCCGAATCGCCGCTGGGGGCAATTATCCATCGCGTTGACGGCAGCAAAGACGAAACGGTGATTGAGGCGCAGTCGCTGACTAAAAAATTTGGCGATTTCGCCGCCACCGACCACGTCGATTTCCAGGTCAAGCGCGGCGAGATCTTCGGCCTGCTCGGCCCCAACGGCGCAGGGAAATCCACCACCTTCAAAATGATGTGCGGCCTGCTGGTGCCCACCTCCGGCAAAGCGCTGGTGCTGGGGATGGATCTCAAGGTCAGCTCCGGCAAGGCGCGTCAGCATCTGGGCTATATGGCGCAAAAATTTTCGCTGTACGGCAACCTCAGCGTCGAACAGAACCTGCGCTTTTTCTCCGGGGTCTACGGCCTGCGCGGCCGGGCGCAAAATGACAAAATTGCCCGCATGAGCGATGCCTTCGGTCTGAACGGCATCGCCCGCCACGCCGCCGACGAGCTGCCGCTCGGCTATAAGCAGCGGCTGGCGCTGGCCTGCTCCTTGATGCATGAACCCGACATTCTTTTTCTCGACGAACCCACCTCCGGGGTCGATCCCCTCACCCGTCGCGAGTTCTGGCTGCATATCAACAGCATGGTGGATAAAGGGGTGACGGTGATGGTCACCACTCACTTTATGGATGAGGCGGAGTATTGCGACCGCATTGGGCTGGTCTATCACGGCAAGCTTATCGCCAGCGGCACCCCGGACGCGCTGAAGGCCCAGGCGGCGGATGACAACCAGACGGACCCGACCATGGAGCAGGCGTTTATTACCCTGATTAACCGTTGGGATAAGGAGAATGACCATGAGCAGTAATCTCCTCTCCTGGCGGCGGGTCCGCGCCCTGTGCGTCAAAGAGACCCGGCAGATCGTCCGCGATCCCAGCAGCTGGCTGATTGCGGTGGTGATCCCTCTGCTGCTGCTGTTTATCTTCGGCTACGGCATTAACCTCGACTCCAGCAAGCTGCGGGTGGGGGTTCTGCTGGAGCAGCAGAGCGAAGAGGCGCTGGACTTCGTCCATACCATGACCGGCTCGCCCTATATCGACGCCACCATCAGTGACAATCGCCAGCGGCTAATTGAGCTGATGCAGGCCGGTCGCATCCGCGCGATGGTGGTCATTCCGGTGGACTTCGACCGCCAGATGGCCCGCCCCGGCGCCACTGCGCCGCTCCAGCTCATCACCGACGGCAGCGAGCCCAATACCGCTAACTTCGCCCAGGGCTACGTGGAGGGTATCTGGCAGATCTGGCAGCAGCAGCGGGCGGAAGACCGCGGCGAGACCTTTGAACCGCTGATCGACGTGCAGATGCGCTACTGGTTTAACCCGGCGGCCATCAGCCAGCACTTTATTATCCCCGGGGCGATCACCATTATCATGACCGTGGTCGGCGCGATACTGACCTCGCTGGTGGTGGCCCGCGAATGGGAGCGCGGCACCATGGAGGCGCTGCTGTCGACGGAGATCACCCGCGCTGAACTGCTGCTGTGCAAGCTCATCCCCTATTACTTCCTCGGCATGCTGGCGATGCTGCTGTGTATGCTGGTGTCGGTGTTTATTCTCGGCGTGCCCTATCGCGGTTCGCTGCCGATCCTGTTTGTCATCACCAGTCTGTTTTTGCTCAGCACCCTGGGGATGGGACTGCTGATCTCGACGATCACCCGCAACCAGTTTAACGCCGCGCAGGTGGCGCTGAACGCCGCCTTTTTACCGTCGATAATGCTGTCCGGGTTTATTTTCCAGATAGACAGCATGCCGGCGGTGATCCGCGCGGTGACCTATGTGATCCCGGCGCGCTATTTCGTCAATACCCTGCAAAGCCTGTTTCTGGCGGGCAATATTCCGGTGGTGCTGCTGGTGAATGTGCTGTTTTTGATTGCTTCGGCGGTGATGTTTATCGGCCTGACGTGGCTGAAAACCAAACGGCGTCTGGATTAGGTTTTGCCCGGTGGCGCTGCGCTGACCGGGCCTACGGTTTAACCAACATCGATTATACGGTTCGCCGAACCCGTACGCCGGGCGAACGCAGTACCGCCCGGCGTTGTTGAATGGGCCAAAGGAGCTAATATGTTTCACCGTTTATGGACATTGATCCGCAAAGAGCTGCAGTCGCTGCTGCGCGAACCGCAGACGCGGGCGATTTTAATCATGCCCGTGCTGATTCAGGTGCTGCTGTTTCCCTTTGCCGCGACGCTGGAGGTGACCAACGCCACCATCGCCATCTATAACGAGGACAGCGGTCGCCACGCGGTGGAACTCACTCAGCGCTTTGCCCGCGCCAAAGCCTTTACCCACGTCCTGCTGCTGAAAAGTCCGCAGGCGATCCAGCCGACCATCGATGAACAAAAAGCCCTGCTGGTGGTGCGCTTCCCGGCGGATTTCTCACGCAACCTCGACAACTATCAAACCGCCCCGCTGCAGCTCCTGCTCGACGGGCGCAACTCCAACAGCGCGCAAATCGCCGCCAACTATCTGCAGCAGGTCGTGAAAAATTACCAGCAGGAACTGCTGGAGGACAAAGCGAAGCCGAACAATAGCGAACTGGTGGTGCGCAACTGGTATAACCCGAATCTCGACTACAAGTGGTTCGTGGTGCCGTCGCTCATCGCCATGATCACCACCATCGGAGTGATGATCGTCACCTCGCTGTCGGTGGCCCGCGAGCGCGAGCAGGGCACCCTCGATCAGCTGCTGGTCTCGCCTCTCGCCACCTGGCAAATCTTTGTCGGTAAAGCGGTGCCGGCGCTGATCGTCGCCACCCTGCAGGCGACTATCGTGCTGGCGATTGGTATCTGGGCCTATCAGATCCCGTTTGCCGGCTCGCTGCTGCTGTTCTATTTCACCATGGTGATTTACGGTCTATCGCTGGTGGGCTTTGGCTTATTGATCTCATCGCTGTGCGCCACGCAGCAGCAGGCGTTTATCGGCGTATTCGTCTTTATGATGCCGGCGATTCTTCTCTCCGGCTACGTTTCACCGGTGGAAAACATGCCGCAGTGGCTGCAGGATCTGACGTGGATAAACCCGATCCGCCACTTTACCGATATCACCAAGCAAATTTATCTGAAGGATGCGAGTCTGGAGATTGTGTGGGGAAGTTTGTGGCCGCTACTGGTCATAGCGGCCACCACCGGCTCAGCGGCGTATGCGATGTTCCGAAGAAAGATTGCGTAATTTTTTATCTTTCGCCAGCAGCGAGACCACCGCCGGGCCTGCCAGTATCACCAGCCCGGCGAGGGCCAGCAGCAGGTTGTTGTGCAGCACGCGCGACAGCAGCCACAGCGCTATCATGGCGGCGCCGAAGTACCAGGTGGTGGTGAGCTCCTCAAGGAAGTCTCCCACATCGCGCCAGCGCGCCTCGTGATGACGCTGCAGAAACAGCATCGCCAGCAGCGTGACGCTGTAGAGGACGCACAGCCCTAATCCGACGCGCACCAGCGCGCCGCTCATCCATCCCATCACCAGCACTGCCACGACCAGTAGATGCAACATAATCTGCCAGCAACTAAGACCTGTTGCGACGCGTACACGTTGTTGCCACTTCATGGCTTCTCTCCTGAAGGATTTTTCTCTGCTACTCAGAGTACCGCACTTTACGGAAAATTCCGTAACACCGCATCTTTTTGTGACGTCTACTACACTATTTTATTCAGGAAAGTGACATTTACTGGAGAATTATGGCTGAGCCAACGTCGGGATTTTCGTTGAACGTGCTGACAATTAACACCCATAAAGGCTTTACGGCGTTTAATCGGCGTTTTATTTTGCCCGAGCTGCGCGAAGCCGTTCGCAGCGTCAGCGCTGACATAGTTTGCCTGCAGGAAGTGATGGGCGCTCACGAAGTTCACCCGCTGCATATCGAAAACTGGCCAGATACGACCCATTACGAATTTCTCGCCGACACCATGTGGAGCGACTACGCCTATGGGCGCAACGCGGTCTATCCGGAAGGTCACCATGGCAATGCCGTGCTGTCGCGCTTCCCGATTGAATACTATGAGAATCGCGATATCTCGGTCGGCAACGGGGAGAAACGCGGCCTGCTGTACTGCCGCATCGTGCCGCCTCAGAGCGGCGTCACGATTCACGTCATTTGCGTCCATCTCGGACTGCGTGCCGACCAGCGGCAGGCGCAGCTGGGGATGCTGACGGAATGGGTCAACACCCTGCCCGCCGGCGAGCCGGTGGTGGTGGCCGGGGATTTTAACGACTGGCGTCAGCAGGCTAACCAGCCGTTAAAAGCCCAGGCGGGGCTGGAAGAGATTTTTACCCGCGCCCGCGGACGCCCGGCGCGCACCTTTCCGGTCAGTTTTCCGCTGCTGCGCCTCGATCGCATTTACGTCAAGAACGCCCACGCCAGCCGCCCGAAGGCGCTGGCCCTCAAACAGTGGCGGCATCTGTCCGATCATGCACCCCTTAGCGTGGAGATTCATTTGTGAAATGTCGTTGGCAGGAAGGCAACCGCATTACGCTACTGGAGAACGGCGACCAGTACTATCCGGCGCTGTTTGCGGCCATCGGTCGCGCCAGCCGGCGGGTGATCCTCGAATCCTTTATCTGGTTTGAAGATGAGGTCGGCCGACAGCTGCACGCGGTTCTGCTGAAGGCCGCCCGCCGCGGCATCCAGGTGGAAGTGCTGCTTGACGGCTACGGCTCGCCGGATCTTAGCGATGAGTTTGTCGGCGAACTGACCGCCGCCGGGGTGATTTTCCGCTATTACGACCCGCGCCCTAAGCTGATGGGAATGCGCACTAACCTGTTCCGTCGCATGCACCGTAAAATCGTGGTGATCGACGACACCACCGCCTTTGTCGGCGGCATCAACTACTCCGCAGAACATATGAGCGACTATGGCCCGGAGGCGAAACAGGATTACACGGTGCAGGTCGAGGGGCCGGTGGTGCTGGATATTCTGCAGTTCGAACTGGAGAATCTGCCCAACAGCGAAACCGCCCGCCGCTGGTGGCGCCGTCGTCGCCATCAGCCGGAGATCAACCAGACCCCCGGCGAGGCGCAGGCGCTGTTCGTCTGGCGCGATAATCAGGATCACCGCGACGATATCGAACGCCACTACCTGAAGATGCTGACCAGCGCCCGCCGGGAGGTGATAATCGCGAACGCCTATTTTTTCCCCGGCTATCGTCTGCTGCATGCGATGCGCAATGCCGCGCGGCGCGGGGTGCGGGTGAAGCTGATCGTCCAGGGCGAACCGGATATTCCAATTGTGAAATTTGGCGCCCACCTGCTCTATCACTACCTCGTCAAAGGCGGCGTGCAGATCTACGAATATCGCCGCCGTCCGCTGCATGGCAAAGTCGCCCTGGCGGACGACCACTGGGCCACCGTCGGGTCGAGCAACCTGGATCCGCTCAGCCTGTCGCTGAATCTGGAAGCCAATCTGATCATCCACGACCGGGTGTTTAACCAGACGCTGCGCGATAATCTTAACGGGCTTATCGCCCGGGATTGCCAGCGGATCGATAAAGCAATGCTACCGAAACGCAACTGGTGGCGGCTGGGGGTGAGCGTGATGGCCTTCCACTTTCTGCGCCACTTTCCGGCGTGGGTCGGCTGGCTGCCGGCCCATACTCCGCGGCTGGCCAGAGTCAGCCCGCCGGTGCAGCCGGAGATTGAAACGCAGGATCGCGTCGAGTCACCGACCAGGGATAATCCACTATGAGCAAATCGCACCCGCGCTGGCGGATGGCAAAAAGAGTGCTCACCGTGCTCTTTTTTATCGCCGTGATCGTCCTGCTGGTGATTTACGCGCAGAAGGTCGACTGGCAGGAAGTGTGGAAGGTGATCCGCGGCTACGATCGGCTGGCCTTGTTCAGCGCCATTGCGCTGGTCATCGTCAGCTATCTGATCTATGGCTGCTACGATCTGCTTGGCCGCGCCTGGTGCGGACACAAGCTGGCGAAACGCCAGGTAATGCTGGTGTCGTTTATCTGCTATGCCTTCAACCTGACCCTCAGCACCTGGGTCGGCGGCATCGGCATGCGCTACCGGCTGTACTCCCGGCTGGGGCTGAACAATAGCACCATCACCCGTATTTTTTCCTTAAGCATCACCACCAACTGGCTGGGCTATATCCTGCTCGGTGGGGTGATCTTTACGGCGGATCTGGTGAAGCTGCCGTCGCACTGGTACATCAGCCAGACCACCCTGCGGATTATCGGCGGAGCGATGCTATTTCTCACGCTGTGCTATCTCTTCGGCTGCGCGTTCGCCAAACGCCGTCACCTGACGATCAAAGGCCAGCGGCTGGTGCTGCCCTCCTGGCGATTCGCGCTGCTGCAGATGGGGGTCTCGGCGGCGAACTGGATGGCGATGGGGGCGATCATCTGGCTGCTGTTGGGCAGCGAGATTAACTATTTCCTGGTATTGGGAGTGCTGCTGGTGAGCAGTATCGCCGGGGTGATTATCCACATCCCGGCCGGGATTGGCGTGCTGGAGGCGGTGTTTATCGCCATGCTCTCCGGGGAAGAGATTTCGAAGGGGGCGATCATCGCCGCCCTCCTCGCCTGGCGCGCGCTCTATTATTTCCTGCCGCTGCTGCTGGCGACGGTGGCCTATCTGCTGCTGGAGAGTCGGGCGAAAAAGCTGCGGCAAAAGAACCAGCGCAAGCTGGCCCGCGAGTGAAATCGCCCGGCGGCGCTGCGCTTGCACGGGCCTACGGGGTGTGAGCCTGTGAGGGGGGTCCTCCAGGCCGGGTAAGGCGCAGCCGTCACCCGGCAACATCCCGGGTACCGCGCCTGGCGTCTCGCCCGGCGGCGCTGCGCTTGCGCGGGCCTACGGGGTGTGAGCCTGTGAGAGGGTCCTCCAGGCCGGGTAAGGCGCAGCCGCCACCCGGCAACATCCCGGGTACCGCGCCTGACGTCTCGCCCGGCGGCGCTGCGCTTGCATGGGCCTGAACGCCAGCCGGACTGTTTCCGGGAGAGGGGAAGCACTGCCGTGTGGTTGTTTATGTTATCTGTGGCTTCACCGTAGTTTGCGCTCCCGGCTAGTCTTCTGCGTTATGTCTCTTACGGCGCGGGGAGCGCACAGGGGGCGGCCAGTCGCCGCCGCCCCCTGTACCCCCGGGCTCCGGCCAGCAAAATCGCCGCTACGCGGTACCTTCGACTTATCCCTGCAGGCTTCGGGTCGGGCCGAGGCAGCGTCCGTGCAAAACACGGCCCTCAGCCCGCATCCATGCGGGCTGCCCCGGCCTTCCGGGAACGTCTCAGCGATTTTGAGGCCGTCAGCACCGGCAGTTTCAGCAACAATGGTGAATAAATTAACGGCAGGTCGTACGAACGTAGGCCGGGTCAGGCGCAGCCGCCACCCGGCAAAAAAACGGCGCAAGAGGGTTGCCTGGAAGGTAATCAATGCTTGCCCGGCGGCGTTACGCTTGCCGGGCGTTCTGAGATGCAACCCCTTGATATAAAGAGGTTAGCGGCGATTGCCCATAATACGCAGCAGCATCAGGAACAGGTTGATGAAATCCAGATACAGCGTTAAGGCGCCGAGGATCGAGTATTTACGCAACGTGGCGCTTTCGCGGGTATCAATCTGCTCGCCGATATTTTTCAGCTTCTGGGTGTCGTAGGCGGTCAAGCCGACAAACAGCACCACCCCAATGTAGGTCACGGCCCACATCAGCGCCTCGCTCTTCAGCCACAGGTTTACCAGCGACGCCAGCACGATGCCAATCAGCCCCATAAACAGCATGCTGCCGAAGCCGCTCAGGTCGCGTTTAGTGGTGTAGCCGTAAAGACTCATCGTCCCGAACATCCCGCCAGTGACCACAAAGGTGCTGGCGATGGAGGAGTAGGTATAAGCGATAAAAATGCTCGACAGCGTCAGCCCGGTGAGCGCCGAATAGAGCATAAACAGGGTGGTCGCCATCCCGGCGCTCAGCCGCTGTACCATCCCCGACAGCACAAACACCAGCGCCAGCTGGGCGATGATCAGCCCGAAGAAGGTGATTTTGCTCGAAAAGACGAACATCATCACCGCCGGGGTGTTAGCCGCAAACCACGCGATAAACGCCGTCAGCAGCAGGCCAACCGTCATCCAGCCGTACACCTGCGCCATATAAGTCTGCAGGCCGCTGCGGCCCTGCACTATTGAATCGGAACGCGGATATCTGTCCATGACTCTCTCCTGATTAACAAAGTTTCACTCTGTAAGCGTATCACACTACCAGCGCTCTGCCGCCTGACGATCGCTGTCGCGGGCGTCGACCCAGCGCTCGCCCTCCGGCGTCACCTCGCGTTTCCAGAACGGCGCGCGGGTTTTCAGGTAGTCCATCATAAACTCGCCGGCGGCGAAGGCGCTGCCGCGGTGGGCGCTGGTGACGCCGACAAACACAATCTCTTCCCCCGGCCACATTTCGCCGATGCGATGGATAATGGTCACCCGGCCCAGCGGCCAGCGCTCGCGCGCCTGGTCGACGATCTCCGCCAGCGATTTCTCGGTCATCCCCGGATAGTGCTCGAGGGTCAGCGCTTTCACGCTGTCGCCGAGGTTGTGATTGCGCACTTTGCCGGTGAAGGTGACCACCGCGCCGTCTTCATCGCGTTCGGCCAGCCAGGGATACTCCTCGCCGACGCTAAAGCGCGCCGGGCTAACGACGATACGAGTTTGCGTCATGTCAGCCTCCGGTGACCGGCGGGAAGAACGCCACTTCATCCCCGCTGGTGACAGGATGGTCAAAGGCGGTCAGCGTCTGGTTAACCGCCGCCAGCAGTTTGCCCTCCTCCAGGGCCAGCGCCCAGCGATCGCCGCGAGCGGCAAGCTGCTGACGCACAGCCTCAACGGTGGCCAGGTCGCTGGCGTCGAGAGTCAGCGAATCAGTACCCACCAGCTCGCGCACCTGGGCAAAAAACAGAACCTTAATCATGGCGTTCGTCCACCTTAAAATCGCCGGACTTGCCGCCGCTTTTCGCCAGCAGACGCACCGGGCCAATCACCATATCCTTCTGCACCGCTTTGCACATATCGTAAATGGTCAGCGCGGCAACCGAGGCGGCGGTAAGGGCTTCCATCTCGACGCCGGTTTTGCCGGTCAGGCGGCAGAGCGATTCGATGCGCACCCGGTTATGTTCCGGCTGCGCCTGCAGATTGACTTCCACTTTGCTGAGCATCAGCGGATGGCACAGCGGGATCAGCTCCCAGGTGCGCTTGGCCGCCTGGATCCCGGCGATACGCGCAGTGGCGAAAACGTCGCCTTTATGGTGGCTGCCGTCGATAATCATCGCCAGGGTCGTCGCCTGCATCTCGACATAAGCCTCAGCGCGCGCTTCGCGCACCGTTTCCGCTTTGCCGGAGACATCCACCATATGGGCTTCGCCCGCGGCGTTAATATGGGTCAGTTGTGACATAAATTATTTCTTCAGGTGAGGAATAAAATTACAAGGACGGGTGCGGGCATCCAGCTGCGGGGCAATAATGTTGTCCCACGCGGTGCGGCAGGCTTTCGTCGAGCCCGGCATGGCGAAGATCAGCGTGTGGTTGGCGACGCCGGCCACCGCCCGGGACTGCAGCGTCGAGGTACCGATCTCTTCGAACGACAGCATGCGGAACACTTCGCCAAAACCTTCCACCTCACGGTCAAACAGCGGCAGCAGCGCTTCCGGCGCCTGGTCCCCTTCGGTGAACCCGGTCCCGCCGGTGATCAGCACCACCTGCACCTCATCGCTGGCGATCCACGCCGATACCTGGGCGCGGATGGCGTAGCGGTTCTCTTTGACTATCGCCTTATCGACGACATGGTGCCCCGCCTCCTGCGCCGCCTCACGCAGCCAGTGGCCGGAAGTGTCGTCTTCTTCGCCGCGACGACTGGAAACGGTAAGAATAGCAATACGGGTCGGAATAAACTCAGCGCTAGCCTGGCTCATCTGAATGCTCCTTTCGAAAACGATTATCCGCCAATATAGGACAGGTTCTGCGTAATGCCGGTGTTGCCCTGATGCAGGAAATGGGTCTGCTTTTTGTGGGTTAAGGCTTCGGCGATCCGCGCTTCCAGCGCCGCCTGCTGCCGATCATCGGCCATCAGGTCGCGCAGGTCGACGCCGCCTTCGCCAAACAGGCACAGGTGCAGTTTGCCGACGGAGGAGACGCGCAGACGGTTGCAGGTGGCGCAGAAGTCTTTTTCGTACGGCATGATGAGTCCGATCTCGCCGGCGTAGTCCGGATGACAAAAGACCTGCGCCGGACCATCGCTGCGCTGGCGGATCTGGTGGATCCAGCCGCGGCGCAGCAGCTCGTCGCGCAGCACCATGCCGGAGAGATGGTGACGGCGGAACAGGTCGCTGCCCTCGCCGGTTTCCATCAGCTCAATAAACCGCAGCTGAATTCGACGCGGCTGGATCCACGCGAGGAAGGTATCAAGCTGGTGATGGTTAACATCGCGCATCAGCACGGTATTCACCTTCACCTTGTCAAAGCCCGCGGCGAAAGCGGCGTCAATCCCGTCCATCACCTGGTGGAATTTGTCCTGGCCCGTGATGGCATGGAACTGGCGGGCGTCGAGGCTATCGACGCTGACGTTGATCGCCGTCAGCCCGGCATCGCGCCAGCGTTCGACATCGCGCGCCAGGCGGTAACCGTTGGTGGTGACGGCAATCTGACGGATCGCCGGGTTTTCACGCACGGCGGCGATGATCTCGGTGAAGTCACGGCGCAGGGAGGGTTCCCCACCGGTGAGGCGAACTTTTTCAGTGCCCAGCGCGGAGAAAGCGCGCGTAACCCGGCGCACTTCGTCTACGCTGAGAAAGCCGTTGTTATTGACGGCGCGTGGCTTGTAGCCATCCGGCAGGCAGTAGGTGCAACGGAAATTGCACACATCGGTAATCGACAGACGCAGGTAATAAAACTTACGCGCGAATGCATCGGTAAGCTGTGAGGCCATATACACCTTTCCAAATACGGGAGACGCGGTCATTTCTTCCCACGCCCTGGCGACAACCGGGGGCGTCGCGGCCAAACCGCCATATCTTTTGACACAGGCGAAGAGGCTAGAGTGTTAACAGGTTATGCCGATAGTAGCGCGTTCCAGGCGGTTTCGCCATTTGCGATTTCGCTATATATTATTGTATATATCGCTACCTTCGTGCATTTTCGTTACAGAATAGCCATAAATCATCTTTTTGCCTTGATATCGGTCAGTTTGTCGGGCTCCTCCCATCGTCTTTTAGGGGTAGATCGGGTAGTGTGTGGCCGTTTATGTGAAATAAGGAATTTCTATGCGCAATCGTACATTCGCTGACCTGGATCGGGTGGTGGCGCTCGGCGGCGGGCATGGTCTGGGTCGGGTGATGTCCTCCCTCTCCTCGCTGGGCTCACGGCTGACCGGCATTGTGACCACCACCGACAACGGGGGATCCACCGGGCGGATCCGCCGCTCGGAAGGCGGCATTGCCTGGGGCGATATGCGCAACTGCATCAATCAGTTAATCGCCGAGCCGAGCGTGGCGTCGGCGATGTTTGAGTACCGTTTTAGCGGCAATGGCGAGCTTTCCGGCCATAACCTGGGAAATCTGATGTTAAAGGCGCTGGATCACCTCAGCGTGCGGCCGTTAGAAGCGATCAATTTGATCAGAAACCTGCTCAAAGTGGACGCTTTTCTTATTCCGATGTCGGAACAACCGGTGGATTTAATGGCGCTCGATCATGAAGGCCATGAAGTATACGGTGAAGTGAATATCGATCAGCTGGATAGCGTGCCGCAGGAGCTGATGCTCACCCCGCCGGTACCGGCCACCCGCGAGGCGGTAGAGGCCATCGCCGAAGCCGATCTGATCCTCATCGGCCCGGGCAGTTTCTATACCAGCCTGCTGCCGATCCTGCTGCTTGACGAGATGGCCCAGGCGCTGCGCCGCACTCCGGCGCCGATGGTGTTTATTGATAACCTCGGCAAAGAGCACAGCCCGGCCGCGAGGCTGTCGCTGGCGGAGCGCATCGCGATTATGGAGCGCTACGTGGGCAAGCGGGTGGTGGATGCAGTCATCGCCGGCCCAAAAGCCGATATCAGCGGCATCGACGACCGGCTGGTGATCCAGACGCCGCTGGAAGCCAGCGACGTTCCCTATCGCCATGACCGGGCGCTGCTTCGCGGGGCGCTGGAGAAAGCGCTCCAGCTGCCGGGCTGATCCTGCGCGCCGAAGGCTCGGCTTTCGGCGCACCTTAAAATCTTAAGGTTGTCTTAAAACAGAGCTGGCACTATACCCTTATCTCTTCCTGTGGGTATGTACTATGTTGTTATTGCCTCTGCGTCGGCCGGTCGTCAGCCGCACGACTTATCTGATTATTTTCGCGGTCTATATCGGGCTTTTTCTTAACCTCGCCTTCTACCGCCAGGCGTATACGCTGCTGCCGGTGAACAACCTGCACAGCGCGCTGGTGTTTCTGAGTATGCCGCTGGTGGCATTCAGCGTGATGAATATCCTCACCACCCTCGCCTCGTTCCTCAAGCTTGACCGGCTGGTGATTAGCCTTTTTATTCTGCTCAGCGCATCGGCGCAGTACTTCATCTGGAACTTCGGCGTGGTGATCGACCGCAGCATGATCACCAACATCCTCGACACCACCCCAGCGGAGAGCTTTGCCCTGCTCTCCGGCGAAATGATCGTTGTCCTTGGACTCTCCGGGGTGCTGGCGGTGCTGGTCGCCTGGTGGGTTAAAATTCATAAACCGGCCACGCTATGGCGCGGCGTGGCCTGGCGCCTGGTGAATATGGTGGCCTCCGCGCTGCTGATCGTCCTGATTGCCGTCCTCTTTTATAAAGACTATGCCTCGCTGTTTCGCAACAACAAGGAGCTGGTGAAATCCCTGAGCCCCTCCAACAGCATTGTGGCGGTGAACTCCTGGTATGCGCACCATCGCATGGACAACCTGCCGCTGGTGAAGATTGGCGAAGATGCCAAACAGAAACCGGTGATGCATAACGGTCCCCGTAAGAACCTGACGATTGTGGTGCTGGGCGAAACTTCCCGGGCGGACAACTTCTCGCTGGGCGGATATCCGCGCGACACCAACCCGCTGATGCAACAGGACGGGGTGATCTACTTCCCGCACACCACCTCCTGCGGAACCGCCACGGCGGTCTCGGTGCCATGCATGTTCTCCAATATGCCGCGCGCGCGCTATGACGAAGAGCTGGCCCATCATCAGGAAGGGGTGCTGGATATTCTGCAGCGCGCCGGCATTCAGGTGCTGTGGAACGACAACGATGGCGGCTGCAAGGGGGCCTGCGATCGGGTACCGCACCAGAACGTGACCGATCTGAAGCTAACCGGGCAGTGCATCGACGGCGAGTGCTACGATGACGTGCTGTTCCATCATCTCGACAGCTATATCGATAACCTGCAACAGGATGGCATTATTGTGCTGCATACCATCGGCAGTCATGGGCCGACGTACTACAATCGCTATCCGGCTGAATTCAAAAAATTCACCCCAACCTGCGACACCAATGAGATCCAGGGCTGTACCCGGGAGCAGTTGACCAACACGTATGACAACACCATCCTGTACGTCGACCACGTGGTGGATAAAGCGATAAAACTCCTGCAGGCGAAACAGGACAAATTCACTACCAGCCTGGTCTATCTTTCCGACCACGGCGAGTCGTTAGGGGAAGATGGGGTCTATTTGCATGGTCTGCCGTACTCTATCGCGCCGGATACGCAGAAACACGTGCCGATGGTGATGTGGCTCTCTGCCGACTACCAGCAACGCTACGGCATTTCCGCGCAGTGTCTGCAGCAGCGAGCGAAAAAAGAGAATTACTCGCAGGATAATCTGTTCTCCACCCTGCTCGGCCTGCTTGGCGTCAGCACCCACGAGTACCAGGCGGCAGATGATATTTTAACGCCATGTAGAGAGGCTGGTTGATGAAAATCTTAGTCATTGAAGACGATGCGCTGCTGTTGCAGGGGTTAATCCTGGCGATGCAAAGTGAAGGATACGTGTGCGACGGCGTCTCCACAGCGCACGAAGCGGCGCTGTCGCTGGCCAGCAATCACTATAGCCTGATCGTGCTCGATCTTGGCCTGCCGGACGAAGACGGCCTGCATTTTCTCGCCCGCATGCGACGGGAGAAAATGACCCAGCCGGTGCTGATCCTCACCGCCCGCGATACCCTTGAGGATCGCATTAGCGGTCTCGACACCGGCGCGGATGACTATCTGGTGAAACCCTTTGCCCTGGAAGAGCTGAACGCGCGCATTCGCGCCCTGCTCCGTCGGCATAATAATCAGGGCGATAACGAAATCAGCGTCGGCGACCTGCGCCTCAACGTCACCCGTCGCCAGGTGTGGCTCGGTGAGACGGCGCTGGATCTGACGCCGAAGGAGTATGCCCTGCTATCGCGACTGATGATGAAAGCCGGCAGCCCGGTACATCGCGAGATCCTCTACAACGATATCTACAGCTGGGACAATGAGCCAGCGACCAATACCCTGGAAGTGCACATCCACAACCTGCGCGATAAGATTGGCAAATCGCGGATCCGCACCGTCAGGGGCTTCGGCTATATGCTGGCTAACCACAACGAGACGGAATAGACCATGGCTCTGTTTGCAACCGAAAACTGGACCATGCGCCACCGGCTGCTGTTGACCATCGGCGCCATTCTGGTGGTCTGTCAGCTGATCAGCGTCTTCTGGCTATGGCATGAGAGCAAAGAGCAGATCCAGTTGCTGGTGGCCAGCGCCATCGAAGGGCACAACAATCAGAAGCATGTGGAGCATGAGGTAAGGGAAGCGGTCGCCAGCCTGCTGGTGCCGAGCCTGCTGATCGTGGGTCTGGCGCTGTACATCAGCATGCTGGCGGTACGTAAAATCACCCGCCCGCTTTCACGTCTGCAAAGCGAGCTGGAGAGTCGCACGCCGGACAACCTCACCCCCATCGTGCTCAGCGAATCGGTTCCCGAGGTGACGGCGGTGACCACCGCCCTGAATCAGCTGGTTTCCCGCCTCAATCTGACCCTTGACCGCGAACGGCTGTTTACCGCCGACGTGGCGCACGAGCTGCGCACCCCGCTGGCCGGGCTGCGGCTGCACCTTGAGCTGCTGGCGAAAGTGCATGGCATGGGCGTCGATCCGCTGATCCAGCGCCTCGACCAGATGACCACCAGCATTTCGCAGCTGCTGCAGCTGGCGCGCGTCGGTCAGTCCTTTTCCGCCGGCAGCTATCAGCAGGTGCTGCTGCTGGATGACGTGGTCAAACCGCTGCAGGATGAGCTGGAGACCATGCTGGCCGAGCGCCAGCAACGGCTGCTGCTGACGGATGTCGAAAGCGAGGCCGTCGTCTCTGGCGACGCGACGCTCATCCGCGTCATTCTGCGCAATCTGGTGGAGAATGCCCATCGCTACAGCCCGCAAGGGTCGACGATCCGCGTGTCGGTGAAAGCGGGCCTGATGCCGGTGATGGCAGTGGAAGATGAAGGACCGGGAATTGATGAGGCGAAAAGCGGCGAACTCAGTAAGGCCTTTGTACGCATGGACAGTCGCTACGGTGGCATAGGGCTCGGACTGAGCATCGTCACGCGCATCGCTCAGCTGCATGACGCCCAGTTCTTTTTGCATAACCGCCAGCCGGGGCCAGGGGTCCGCGCGTGGGTGTTATTCCCGCGGCGTGCGGGTCAAAACGTCAGCACCCACTGATGGAAGAAGGCAACAATAATGACCAGGGCGGTGGCGACCGCCAGATATTCACGGAAGTTGATTTTTTGCATGGGCGCTATCCTCATCAGGTTGAGGATAGTGTCGCCTGGCGAGATTAAGCAAACATTAAGAAGGCCGCTTTGCGGCCTTTTTTTCTTCTCCGCCGTGGGTTATCTGGCTGCGGAACGGTCAGCGCAGCGCCGTACCTTCACTGCGCCCTCGCCTATCCCCGTCCGGCGGTATGCGCCAACACTCAGGAGGCGGCGATAAACAGTTCGCGCAGCTGATGCAGCTGGTCGCGAATTTGCGCCGCCTCTTCGAACTCGAGGTTCTGCGCGTGCTGCATCATCTGCCCTTCCAGCTCGTGGATTTTCTGCTGCAGCGCTTTTGGCGTCATATCCACGCCGCTGAGCCCGGCAGGCTCGACGGCCTTCGCTTTACCGCGCCCTTTGGCTTTGGTTTTCGCCAGGCTCTGGCCCAGCTGCAGGATATCCACCACTTTCTTGTTGAGCCCCTGCGGCACGATGCCATGCTCTTCGTTGTAGCGCTGCTGTTTCTCCCGTCGCCGCTCCGTCTCGCCGATGGCTTTCGCCATCGAGGGAGTGATCTTATCGCCGTACAGAATAGCCTTGCCGTTGACGTTGCGCGCCGCGCGGCCGATGGTCTGGATCAGCGAGCGTTCGGAGCGCAGGAAGCCCTCTTTGTCCGCATCGAGGATCGCCACCAGCGACACCTCCGGCATATCCAGCCCCTCACGCAGCAGGTTGATCCCCACCAGCACGTCAAACTCGCCAAGACGCAGGTCGCGGATAATCTCCATACGTTCGACGGTGTCGATATCCGAGTGCAGATAGCGCACCCGCTCGCCGTGCTCCTCAAGGTACTCGGTTAAGTCTTCCGCCATCCGCTTGGTGAGGGTGGTGACCAGCACGCGCTCGTTGATGGCCGTGCGCAGGCGGATCTCCGACAGCAGGTCGTCGACCTGGGTGGCCACCGGCCGCACTTCGATGATCGGGTCCAGCAGACCGGTCGGACGCACCACCTGATCCACCACCTCGCCGCCGGATTTATCCAGCTCGTAGGCGCCGGGGGTCGCCGACACGTAGATGGTTTGCGGCGCCAGCGCTTCGAATTCTTCAAACTTCATCGGCCGGTTATCCAGCGCCGACGGCAGGCGGAAGCCGTACTCCACCAGCGTCTCTTTGCGCGCCCGGTCGCCGCGGTACATGCCGCCGATCTGCGGCACCGTGACGTGGGATTCGTCGATCACCAGCAGGCCGTCTGCCGGCAGGTAGTCGAACAGGGTGGGCGGCGGCTCGCCGGGCCCGCGCCCGGAGAGGAAGCGCGAGTAGTTTTCAATGCCCGAGCAGTAGCCCAGCTCGTTCATCATTTCGAGGTCGAACTGGGTGCGCTGGGTTAAGCGCTGCTCTTCCAGCAGCTTGTTGTTGGCCAGCAGCACCTTGCGCCGCTCCGCCAGCTCCAGCTTAATCTCTTCCATCGCCTGGACGATGCGTTCCCGCGGCGTCACGTAGTGCGTCTTGGGATAAATGGTGTAGCGCGGCACCGTCGATTCCACATGGCCGGTAAGCGGGTCGAACAGCGACAGGCGCTCAACCTCTTCGTCAAACAGCTCAATGCGCAGGGCGATATCGTCGGATTCCGCCGGGAATACGTCGATCACCTCGCCGCGCACGCGGAAGGTGCCGCGCTGGAAGGCCTGATCGTTGCGGGTATACTGCAGCTCGGCCAGGCGGCGCAGGATCGCCCGCTGGTCAATCAGCATCCCCACCGTCAGATGCAACATCATTTTCAGATACAGGTCCGGGTCGCCGAGGCCGTAGATAGCCGAGACCGAGGCCACCACCACCACATCGCGCCGCTCGAGCAGCGCTTTAGTGGCCGACAGGCGCATCTGCTCGATATGTTCGTTTACCGAGGCGTCCTTCTCAATGAAGGTATCTGAGCTGGGGACGTAGGCTTCCGGCTGGTAGTAATCGTAGTAGGAGACGAAATACTCGACGGCATTCTCGGGGAAAAATTCTTTCATCTCGCCGTAGAGCTGGGCCGCCAGGGTTTTGTTTGGCGCCAACACCATCGTCGGCCGCTGCAGATCGGCAATCACGTTGGCGATGGTAAAGGTTTTACCGGAGCCGGTGACCCCCAGCAGCGTTTGATGCGCGAGCCCATCCTCCAGCCCCTCTTCCAGGCGGCGGATGGCTTCCGGTTGGTCTCCGGAGGGGCGAAAGGCGGAATGCAGAACAAACGATTTACTCATCAATCAGAACCTGAAAAAGATTTAGCGGCCGGTGTTTAATTCTACCCCTAGGGCCGTTTTTTGCCAACAAAATATACTGGATATTTAAACAGTGCGTGATTATGATAGCGCCACAATATGGCCTTTTTTGCCGGCAACCGGGGGATAAAACGCGCGCCGGGCGGAATAATCCTCCGGCCGTCAGGGTTATCCCCAGAAATTTTTACCTTTTAACATTTGTCAAGCGGACGGGTGAAAGTTTTATGGCAGCAGATGACGCTTTTCTTACACCCATTGATTTTATCTAACAAGCTGATATTTAATGCCTTTAAAGAAAAGACGCCTTTCGCGCCAATTCAGCCGCAAGCCGCGTACGCTCTAGCTTACCGCAGGTTTTCTAACTCTAATACACAAGGTTATCCACAGGAATAGTGGATAACTGTCTGCAGCCCAAGACCGCCGCCGCCCGGCGCAAATCGTCTGGCGGCCTAAACCGCGCGGCGAAAAATTTTTATCGAACTATTTTTGATAACTATCCGCTTAAAGCCGCTCGATTTTTGCTGCTTTTTGCACCACCCTTTAGCGTCGGGCACCGGAAAAGTGCAGCCCCGGCGCTGGCTGTGCCTGATGGTATCGGCGTTTAGCGTTTTTTTCCGAGCGTTCTTTTTCCTGGCAAGAGTTTTGCAGCATCTTTCTGTCGCCCTGACGCCAGGATAAGGAGAAAACGTCCATGTTGAATTTACAGGCAGTAAATCACTTTTACGGCAACCAGCATTCGCTGTGGAATGTCGATCTTGAACTACGCCCGGGGGAGTGCATTGGCGTACTGGGACGCGAGGGCATGGGAAAAACCACCCTGGTTAACTGCATTGCCGGGCACCTGCCGGTGGCCAGCGGCCGGATGACCTGGCATGACATTGGCGCCCCGCCGCAGGATCTCACCCCCCTGTCGGCCCAGTCGCGCAGCGCCATCGGTATCGGCTATGTGCCGCAGGATAAACGCATCTTCTCCCAGCTCAGCGTGGAAGAGAATCTACATATTGCCCTCGCGGCCGGGAAACCCGGGGCTAACGCCAGCGGCGGCGAAATCTATGAACATTTTCCCGAACTCTATGCCCTACGGCAGCGCAAAGGCGCCTCGCTGAGCGACGACGATCAGTACCAGTTGGCGCTGGCCAGGGCGCTGATTGTCCAGCCGCGGCTGCTGATCCTTGATGAACCCTCGCGCGGCAGAGGGCCGCGCTGTCTGCAAAAGCTGGCGGATCTGCTGCTGCGGTTGAATCGCGATATCGGCCTGACGGTGCTGCTCGCCGAGCAGCACCTGCCCTTTATCCGCCGGGTGGCGGATCGTTTCTGTGTTTTGCACCGGGGCCGTAACGTCGCCGAAGGCGATATTATGGCGCTGGATGAACCGCTGCTGGCGCAGTGGATGACGCCGGATCCAGCGCCCTGAGGTCCAGATACTGGCCGAGATCGTCGCGCTGCGCGATATCGGCAAGCCACGGTATTTCACCGAGGAACGGCGCGGCCAGCCGGTTTTTCAGCGTCGCCAGATACTCGGCGTGGCGCTTGCCCGGCGGCAGCACGTCATTGGCGATCCACCCCGCGAGCGGCAGCCCCGCCTGGCGTACCGCCTGGACGGTAAGCATCGCGTGGTTGATGCAGCCGAGCTTGACGCCCACCACCAGAATCACCGGCAGCTGCTCCGCCTGCGCCCAGTCGGCGAAGGTCAGGGTTTCCGAAAGCGGCGTAAACCAGCCGCCGGCCCCTTCCACCAGCACCCAGTCGGCGAGGCGTTCTAACTCGCGCAGCCCGCTGGAGAGCCTCGCCGCGGCGATCGGCCGTCCTTCGTCGGCGCTGATGATATGCGGTGAGGTCGGCTCGGCGAAGGTATACGGGTTAACCTGCTCATAGCGCAGCGCGACCCGGCTATGACGCTGCAGCGCCAGCGCGTCTTCATTACGCAGCCCGGCGGCGGTAAGCTCGCTGCCGGAAGCCACCGGCTTGTAGCCGGCGGTGTGAAAACCCAGCTGATTCGCCGCCTGCAGCAGGGCGCTGCTGGCGATGGTTTTCCCGACTTCAGTGTCGGTCCCGGTGACAAAAAAACGTTTAGTCACGCTCAATGACTCCTGTAAAAAGAGAATACGTCAGCGGGCAGACGCCCTGCCGCTGCGGCCAGGCCAGCTGTAGCTCGCGCAGTTTGCTGCGGCTAAGCGGGGTCGATGCCCGCCCCTGGTGCAAATGGGTGGCGCCGATGCCCTTCAGCGATCGCATGGCGCTCAGCGCATCGACGAACGGCAGGCTAATCTGATGCACCTCACCGGACGCCCGCAGGCCGCTCAGCGCCTCGCGCACCGCCGCTTCGCTGAGAAAACGGTTGGCATGCGGCCGGTCGTCGATGGCCTGCCACGCCTGATTGAGCTCCGGCAGCGAGTCGGCCAGCAGCGTGCTAAACGCCACGCTGCCGCCGGGACGCACCACCCGGTACAGCTCGCCAAGGGCTGCGCGCAGATCGTCGCACCACTGCACCGCCAGATTGCTCCACGCCAGATCGACGCAGGCGTCGGGCAGCGGCAGCGCCTCAATGTCGCCCAGCAGGTAATGCTGGGCGGCGTCGTTACGCTGCGCCTGGGCCAGCATCCCGGGGGAGAGATCCAGCGCGGTCACCACGCTGCCTGCCTCACGCCAGCGGCGGCTCATGCTGCCTGGGCCGCAGCCGGCATCCAGCACCCGGGGAAAATCGCGACGCGCCAGCTGGCGCAGCAGCAGTTCCGCGCTGCGCCGCTGCAGTTCATCATGTTGCGAATAGCCGCTGGCCGCCCGGCCAAACGCCGCGGCGACCGCCTGCTTATTCACCGTGGCCATGCAGCACCTCCAGTAAACGGTTAATGTCCTCAGCCTGATGGGCGGCGGTCAGGGTCAGGCGCAGACGAGCGCTGCCGACCGGCACCGTCGGTGGACGGATCGCCGTTGCCCAGCAGCCCGCGTCGCGCAGACGGCTGGCCAGGCTCAGCGCCCGCCCGTTATCGCCGACGATCAGCGGCTGGATCGCGCTGACGGAGTCGGTCAAACCCAGCGACGTCTCGCCCATCCCCGCGCGGAACTGACGGATACGGGCGGCCAGGGTGTCGCGGCGGCGCTGGCCTTCATCGCTGCGTATCACCTGCAGCGCGGCGCTCAGCGCCACCGCCTGGGCGGGCGGCATCGCGGTGCTGTAGATCAAATGACGGGCAAACTGCAGCAGATAATCGGCCAGCGCGTCATCGCACAGCACCGCCGCGCCGCTGACGCCGAACGCCTTGCCGAAGGTAACCACCAGCAGCTCAGGGCGCACCGCCTGCGCGGCGCAGCTCCCGCGTCCTTCGTCGCCGACCACGCCGACGCCGTGGGCATCATCCACCAGCAATAGCGCCCCGGCGGCCTGCGCCGCGGCGTGAATGGCCGCCAGCGGCGCGCTGTCGCCGTCCATGCTGAAAATGCCTTCGGTGACCGCCAACTGTTCGCCCGCCAGCGGCTTAGCCAGCAGTTGAGCGAGCTGTTGCGGATCGTTGTGGCCGAAACGGCGTAGCTGCGCCGGGCTCAGACTGGCCGCCTCCAGCAGGGAGGCGTGGCTCAGGCGGTCGGCCACAATCCGATCCTCTTTATCCGCCAGGGCGGCGATCAGCGCCTGATTGGCGGCAAAGCCGGAGATAAACAGCAATGCGCGCGGGTAGCCCAGCCAGTCGGCAAGTTCCTCTTCCAGCGCACGGTGGGCCTCGCTATAGCCGCTTACGTGTCCCGAGCCGCCGGAACCGACGCCATAACGTTCCGCCCCCTGCTGCCAGGCGGCGATAATCGCCGGATGCTGGCTCAGGCCGAGATAGTCATTACTGGAGAAGTTAAGCCAGCGCTCCCCTTCCCGCTCCAGCCAGCGCCCGGCGCCGTGCGTCACCGGCAGGCGGCGGCGAAGGGCATCCGCCGTCCGTCGCTCGTCCAGCGCCCGATCGATTCGCTGCTGCCAGGTCATAGCGCCGCCGCGTTGTAATATTCCTCAGTGTCCGGGGTGAGTAAGGCCTGCTCCAGACGCTGCTGCTGCTCATTGTCGCCTTCCAGCACCGCCGTCTGCTGCGGGTTGATCCCCAGCTTGCGGAACAGCTGCAGATCGTTGTCCTCTTCCGGGTTCGGCGTGGTCAGCAGCTTGCAGCCGTAGAAAATGGAGTTCGCCCCGGCCATAAAGCACATCGCCTGGGTCTGCTCGTTCATCTGCTCGCGGCCGGCGGAGAGACGCACGTAAGAGGTGGGCATCATGATGCGCGCGATGGCGATAGTGCGAATAAAATCGAAAGCGTCGACGTCGTCGTTATCCGCCAGCGGCGTACCTTTGACTTTTACCAGCATGTTGATGGGCACGCTTTCCGGCGGCGTGGGCAGGTTGGCCAACTGCAGCAGCAGGCCAGCGCGGTCTTTCACGGTCTCCCCCAGCCCGACGATACCGCCGGAGCAGACTTTGATCCCGGCGTCACGCACTTTGTCCAGGGTATCCAGGCGCTCCTGGTAGGTGCGGGTGGTGATGATGTTGCCGTAAAATTCCGGCGAGGTATCAAGGTTGTGGTTGTAGTAATCGAGGCCCGCCTCGGCCAGGCGCTGCGCCTGGCTGTCGGTCAGAGTGCCGAGCGTCATGCACGACTCCAGCCCCAGAGCCTTCACCCCTTTCACCATCTGCTCCAGATAGGGCATATCGCGATCGTGGGGGTTTTTCCACGCCGCTCCCATGCAAAAACGCGTGGAGCCGGCGTTTTTTGCCTGACGGGCGGACTCCAGAACCTGCTCGACCTCCATCAGGCGCTCGGTTTCGAGGCCCGTTTTATAACGCGCGCTCTGCGGACAATATTTACAATCTTCCGGGCAGGCGCCGGTCTTGATCGACAGCAGGGTGCTGACCTGCACCTGGCGCGGATCAAAGTGTTGACGGTGGATTTGCTGCGCTTCGAATAACAGGTCGATCAGCGGTTTATTAAATAATTCCGTAACTTGCGACATTGTCCAGCGGGGTTGGTGAGCCATTTTCCTCTCCAAAGGTCGTACACTTCTTATTTCACACAGCCTCTTTGTTGGCTGCACTCGCACACCCCAGTCAGATAGTGAACTATGCTGCTGGGGATGTTCTCGCTTGCCGCCTCGATGCTGCGCGAAATATTTTGTGTACGTTTCATTGTAAGTAAGTTCAGTGTAGACTTGTAAACCTAAATGTTTTCAAAATGGTTTACAAGTCGCTTATGACCCTGGACGATCTCGCCTTCGATCGGCGCCACATCTGGCACCCCTACACCTCTATGACTTCCCCCCTGCCGGTCTACCCGGTGGTTTCCGCCCACGGTTGCGAGCTGTCCCTCGCCGGCGGCGAACAGCTGATTGACGGTATGTCCTCCTGGTGGGCGGCGATCCACGGCTACAATCACCCGCGTCTTAATGCGGCGATGAAAGCGCAAATCGACCAGATGTCGCACGTGATGTTCGGCGGGATCACTCACCCCTCGGCGGTGGCGCTGTGTCGTCAGCTGGTGGCAATGACCCCGGAATCGCTGGAGTGCGTTTTCCTCGCCGACTCCGGTTCGGTAGCGGTTGAGGTGGCGATGAAAATGGCCCTGCAGTACTGGCAGGCGAAAGGCCAACCGCGTCGTCGTTTCCTGACCTTCCGCAACGGCTATCACGGCGATACCTTCGGCGCGATGTCGGTCTGCGATCCGCAGAACTCGATGCACAGCCTGTGGCAGGGCTATCTGCCGGATAACCTGTTCGCCCCCGCGCCACAGAGCCGCTTTGACGGCGAGTGGGATGAAATGGATATGGTGCCCTTTGCCCGCCTGATGGCCGCGCACCGTCACGACATCGCCGCGGTGATCCTCGAACCGATCGTTCAGGGCGCGGGCGGGATGCGGATGTACCATCCGGAGTGGCTGAAGCGGGTGCGTAAAATGTGCGACCGGGAAGGGATACTGCTGATCGCCGATGAGATTGCCACCGGCTTTGGCCGCACCGGCAAGCTGTTCGCCTGCGAGCACGCCGGTATCGCCGCCGATATTCTGTGTCTGGGCAAGGCGCTGACCGGCGGCACCATGACCCTCTCCGCCGCGCTGACCACCCGCGAGGTGGCGGAAACCATCAGCAACGGTGAAGCCGGCTGCTTTATGCACGGCCCAACCTTTATGGGCAACTCGCTGGCCTGCGCGGTGGCCAGCGAAAGCCTGCGCCTGCTGGAGAGCGGCGAATGGCAGCGGCAGGTGGCGGCGATTGAAGCCCAGCTGCAGACCGAGCTGGCTCCGGCGCGGGGATCCGCCCTGGTCGCCGACGTCCGCGTGCTGGGCGCTATTGGCGTGGTTGAAACCTGTCGCCCGGTCAATATGGCTGCCCTGCAGCGCTTTTTCGTCGAGCAGGGGGTGTGGATCCGACCGTTTGGCCGCCTGATCTACCTGATGCCGCCGTATATCATCACGCCTGAACAGCTGTCCCGCCTGACCCGCGCCGTTAACCTGGCGGTGCAGGACGAAACATTTTTTAGCGAATAAATAGCGGAATTGCGTCGTGGTGCAGGCTACACTTCCTGGTTAATCAGCGCATTATCAATGAGGATGAAGCATGAAACTGATCAGTCACGATCTCCAGGACGGCGGTAAGCTGCCTAATCGTCACGTCTTCAACGGCATGGGCTACGATGGCGACAATATTTCGCCGCATCTGATGTGGGATGATGTGCCCGCAGGAACCAAAAGCTTTGTGGTGACCTGCTACGATCCGGATGCGCCGACCGGCTCCGGCTGGTGGCACTGGGTGGTGGCTAACCTGCCTGCGGATACGCGTGTCCTGCCGCAGGGGGCCGGTTCCGGTCAGGCGGAGCTGCCGGAAGAGGCCGTTCAGACCCGCACCGATTTTGGCAAGGCGGGATACGGCGGCGCGGCGCCGCCGAAGGGCGAGACCCACCGCTATATCTTTACCGTCCACGCCCTGGACGTTGAGAAAATTGAGGTGGATGCCGAGGCCAGCGGCGCAATGGTCGGCTTTAACGTCCATTTCCATTCCCTCGCCAGCGCCTCCATCACCGCCCTGTTCAGTTAATCTTCCCCCGGATAGCGGCTTGCGCCTTATCCGGGCTACCTGCGGCGCCATGTGTTTTTCAGGTGGCGCTTCACTCATCTTTATCAGATAACACCTACATATCAAATAAATACACGTAGCTGTAGGCCTGGCAAGCGCCGCGCCGCCGGACAAGGACTGCGGGCACGGAGCCGATTTTGTGCCGGGTGGCGGCTGCGCCTTACCCGGCCTACAGGGTCCTCTCCCAGGCTCATACCTCGTAGGCCCGGTAAGCGCAGCGCCACCGGGCGATGACAGCAGGCGCAGAGCCGATTTTGTGCCGGGTGGCGGCTGCGCCTGACCCGGCCTGGGGTT
>NZ_JAKKOM010000150.1:0-367 GCF_021739525.1 Klebsiella sp. 2019SCSN059
TAAGCAGAGTTTTTGAAATGTAAGGCCTTTGAATAAGACAAAAGGCTGCCTCATCGCTAACTTTGCAACAGTGCCGATTTACGTGCATAGCCGATTTTCATTCTTTTCTCGCTAATTAGTTATGGGGTTATTGTTATGTTGATACAGTAACGAGTTTTGTTACATGAGGGGAGTCATTTTTCGGGAGAAGTCAGGACTTTTCAAGACTGTCACAAAAACCATCGTTTTTGATACATTAATTTAACCAATAGGTTGCAGATCAAATCGCCTGTAACAGCCTTTCTGGCTGTTTGTCGTTTTCAGAAGACGGCTGCACTGAACGTCAGAAGCCGACTGCACTATAGCAGCGGAGGGGTTGGATCCATCA
>NZ_JAKKOM010000151.1:0-365 GCF_021739525.1 Klebsiella sp. 2019SCSN059
GTGCCGACAATCTGCGAGGTCGGGGTGACCAGCGGGATGAAGCCGAGGTCCTCGCGCACGCGGGGGATTTCCGCCAGCACCTGGTCGAGTTTGTCCGCGGCGCTCTGCTGCTTCAGCTGGCTTTCGAGGTTGGTGAGCATCCCGCCCGGGACCTGGGCGACGAGGATACGGCTGTCGGTGCCTTTCAGCTGGCCCTCGAAGGCATGGTACTTCTTACGCACCTCGCGGAAGTACGCCGCGATGCTCTCCAGCTTGTGGATATCCAGCCCGGTGTCGTGCTCAGTACCCGCGAGGGTGGCCACCAGCGCTTCGGTGGCCGGGTGGCCGTAGGTGGCGCTCATCGAGGAGATGGCGGTATCGACGCC
>NZ_JAKKOM010000152.1:0-363 GCF_021739525.1 Klebsiella sp. 2019SCSN059
GTAATTATCATGAGAGATGGGAATCCAATCTTTTACCATTTTAAGACCCTTAATTGTTGGGATTTGGCTGCATAACGCCTGAAATAAGCCGTGCCGCGAAGCGGCATCGGCTTGATTGAATTGTTAGACGGCAAACTCGAGCCAATACTTGTGCAGGCCAACAATATTAGACGAGCACAGCATGGGCATTGCCGCTTTGATCTTCTCCAGTGACCAATTCCACCACTCCATCTCCAGAAGCAATGAAATTTCCTCATCGGTGAAGCGTTTCTTAATCTTCTTAGCGGGATTGCCGCCAACGATAGCGTAAGGCTCCACATCTTTTGTCACCAACGAGCGGCTGCCTATCACCGCACCGTGCCC
>NZ_JAKKOM010000153.1:0-360 GCF_021739525.1 Klebsiella sp. 2019SCSN059
TTTTGCTCGCCAGCCTCGACACGTTGGCGCAGTTCGGCAATACGCTCAGACGACAGGGATTTCTTCCTGCCACGGTAGGCCCCGCGCTGCTTGGCGAGCGCGATGCCCTCGCGCTGCCGCTCGCGGATCAAGGCGCGTTCGAACTCGGCGAACGCGCCCATTACCGACAGCATCAGGTTCGCCATCGGCGAGTCCTCGCCGGTGAAGGTCAAATGCTCCTTAAGGAACTCGATGCGTACGCCGCGCTGGGTGAGGCCCTGCACCAGGCGGCGCAGGTCGTCGAGGTGGCACTGTTGCAAAGTTAGCGATGAGGCAGCCTTTTGTCTTATTCAAAGGCCTTACATTTCAAAAACTCTGCTT
>NZ_JAKKOM010000154.1:0-359 GCF_021739525.1 Klebsiella sp. 2019SCSN059
AGCGCAGCGATGCGTTGAGCTAACCGGTACTAATGAACCGTGAGGCTTAACCTTACAACGCCGAAGATGTTTTGGCGGATTGAGAGAATTTTCAGCTTCGATACAGATTAGTCGATGCGTCCGCAGGACGTGTTGATAAAACAGAATTTGCCTGGCGGCACTAGCGCGGTGGTCCCACCTGACCCCATGCCGAACTCAGAAGTGAAACGCCGTAGCGCCGATGGTAGTGTGGGGTCTCCCCATGTGAGAGTAGGGAACTGCCAGGCATCAAATTTAGCGTGCTGATATGGCTCAGTTGGTAGAGCGCACCCTTGGTAAGGGTGAGGTCCCCAGTTCGACTCTGGGTATCAGCACCACTT
>NZ_JAKKOM010000155.1:0-359 GCF_021739525.1 Klebsiella sp. 2019SCSN059
GGCCTACAGGGGGATCCCGCAGGCCTCCTCAGAAACGTAGGCCGGATAAGGCATTTATGCCGCCATCCGGCACTACCACAGGTATGGAGCTTGAAGTGTCCTGCCCGGCGGCGCTGCGCTTGCGCGGGCCTGGGAGGGGGTATCCCGCAGTCCTCCTCAGAAACGTAGGCCGGATAAGGCATTTATGCCGCCATCCGGCACTACCGCCGGTACGGCGCCTGACCGCCCGGCGGCGCCGCGCTTGCGCGGGCCTGGGGGAGGGATCCCGCAGGCCTCCTCAGAAACGTAGGCCGGATAAGGCATTTATGCCGCCATCCGGCATAAATGGAGCGCACCAGTCGTAGCCCGGCTAAGCGTAG
>NZ_JAKKOM010000156.1:0-349 GCF_021739525.1 Klebsiella sp. 2019SCSN059
GCATACAGGCGGCTCCCTGGCTGTGGCCATGCCCGGCGGCGCTGCGCTTGCGCGGGCCTGCGGATCCAGTGCAATGGTGGGCCTGGTCCGGTAGCCCGGGTAAGGCGGAACGCCGCGACCCGGGAAATTCCCCGGCTTGCGCTGTGCTTAGTTTGTAGGCCGGATAAGGCGTAGCCGCCACCCGGCATACAGGCGGCTCCCTGGCTGTGGCCATGCCCGGCGGCGCTGCGCTTGCGCGGGCCTGCGGATCCAGTGCAATGGTGGGCCTGGTCCGGTAGCCCGGGTAAGGCGGAACGCCGCGACCCGGGAAATTCCCCGGCTTGCGCTGTGCTTAGTTTGTAGGCCGGGT
>NZ_JAKKOM010000157.1:0-344 GCF_021739525.1 Klebsiella sp. 2019SCSN059
CGCATCAGGTTGCCGAAGCAGAACATCCCCAGCAGCGGCGCGGCGTCCGGCAGCAGGAGCGCCACCAGCAGCAACAGCACCGCCGGGAAGAGGATCTTCTCCCGCTTACTCACCGTACGCAGCTGCACCATGCGGATCTTCCGCTCCTTATCCGTGGTCAGCGCCTTCATGATCGGCGGCTGGATCAGCGGTACCAGCGCCATGTAGGAGTAGGCGGCCACCGCGATGGCCCCCAGCAGCTCCGGCGCCAGCTTGCCCGACAGGTAGATCGCCGTCGGGCCGTCGGCGCCGCCGATGATGCCGATGGCCGCCGCCTGCGGCAGGGTGAACGAAATCAGGCCGAA
>NZ_JAKKOM010000158.1:0-338 GCF_021739525.1 Klebsiella sp. 2019SCSN059
AAGACGGGAAGTTTCGGCCCTTACGGATGCCCGGAAAACCTTAGCGTACGATTTTTTCCGAATTCTGCGGGCTCCCCTATCTCATCTGCGCAAGGCAGAACGTGAAGACGGCCGCCCTGGACCTCGCCCGCGAGCGCCAGGCGCACGAGGCCGGCGCGCGGACCCGCGCCACGGCCCACGAGCGGACGCCGCAGCAGGAGCGCCAGAAGGCCGCCAGAGAGGCCGAGCGCGGCCGTGAGGCTTGGACGCTAGGGCAGGGCATGAAAAAGCCCGTAGCGGGCTGCTACGGGCGTCTGACGCGGTGGAAAGGGGGAGGGGATGTTGTCTACATGGCTCTG
>NZ_JAKKOM010000159.1:0-333 GCF_021739525.1 Klebsiella sp. 2019SCSN059
TGAATGGGTTCATGTGCAGCTCCATCAGCAAAAGGGGATGATAAGTTTATCACCACCGACTATTTGCAACAGTGCCCCTTAACGTGAGTTTTCGTTCCACTGAGCGTCAGACCCCTTAACGGGTGTTTAAGAAACGCCGGGAGCGGGGAAACTGGCTTTTCCCCGTTCCCGGGGTTGGACAACGACGCGATGCGGAGGCGTCAGGATTTTGTGGTATGACGAAACCAGTAGCAGACGGGTCCGTCGCCGGTATCGTGAGCCTGTACATAAATTTGTGTAATTGCCTGATTTTGATATGTTCAATTCAACATCACAGGCAGGTTACTTTATGGA
>NZ_JAKKOM010000015.1:0-119651 GCF_021739525.1 Klebsiella sp. 2019SCSN059
AGCGGCGCGTAGCGCCTTATCCGGGCTACCCGACGGTCTGGAACCGTAGCCCTGCTAAGCGTAGCGCGAGCAGGGAATACCCCGGATAGCGGCGCGTAGCGCCTTATCCGGGCTACCCGACGGTCTGGAACCGTAGCCCTGCTAAGCGTAGCGCGAGCAGGGAAGCCGGTATCTATGCTACAACTTCTTACGCAATAACCGCAGCGCGTTAGCCGTTACCAGTACGGTGGCGCCGGTATCCGCCAGCACCGCCAGCCACAGGCCGGTCAGGCCGAGCAGGGTGGTGACAAGGAAAATCCCCTTCAGCCCTAAGGCAATCGCGATGTTCTGGCGAATATTCGCGTGGGTCGCCCGCGCCAGGGAGATCATCTGCGCCAGGCCGGTCAGACGGTTGTGGGTCAGCGCGGCGTCGGCGGTCTCCAGCGCCACGTCGGTGCCGCTGCCCATGGCGATGCCGATGGTCGCCGCCTTCATCGCCGGGGCGTCGTTGATGCCGTCCCCGACCATCGCCAGCGGCGCATCGGCATTCAGCGCCATCACCGCTTCGACTTTGTCCGCCGGCAGCAGGCCGGCGCGGAATTCCAGACCCAGTTCGCTGGCGATGGCCGCCGCGGCGCGCGGGTTATCCCCGGTAAGGATCACCCCCTGCACCCCCAGCTGGTGTAAGGCATCCACTGCCTGACGCGCGTCGTCGCGCAGGGTGTCGCGCAGCGCCAGGATGCCGAGAAGCGTCTCGCCGCGCATGACCAGCACCACCGTTTGACCGGCGCTCTCCAGCTGCTGGATCTGCGCCTCATGCTCTGACGGGGCGGCTTTGCTGGCCGCGCAGATTACGATACGGCTGCCGTTGACCTCGGCTTCAATACCGGAGCCGGCCAGCGCCCGCTGGCCGCTGGCCTGCGGAATACTCAGCTGACGCCGCTGCGCTTCGCGGACGATAGCCTGCGCCAGCGGATGGCTGGAGCCTTGCTCAACCGCCGCCGCCAGCGCCAGCAGCGTGTTATCGTCATTCTCAGCCGTGGCGATGACCGTGGTCACCTGCGGCTGGCCGACGGTCAGGGTGCCGGTTTTGTCGAACGCCACCTGGCGCACCTGGCCCAGCTGTTCCAGCGCCGCGCCGCCTTTAATTAACGCTCCGCGTCGGGCGGCGACCGCCAGGCCGGAAGTGATGGCTGCCGGGGTGGAGATAACCAGCGCGCACGGGCAGCCGATCAGCAGCAGCGTCAGCCCTTTATAAATCCACGGCAGCCAGGCGCTGGCGAAGAGCAGGGGCGGGACAATGGCGACCAACAGGGCCACCACCATAATGGCCGGAGTGTAGATCCGGCTGAAGCGATCGATAAAACGCTCGATCGGCGCCCGACGCTCCTCCGCCTCTTCAATCAGCTTCAGGATGCGGTCGATGGCGCTGTCGCCCGGTTCGGAGATCACGGTCAGCTGCACCAGGCGGTCGACGCTGGTGGCGCCCGCCGCTACCCGTTCTCCGGCCAGGCGCTCCACCGGCACCGACTCGCCGGTCAGAGCGCTTTCATCAAAGCTGGCAAATGGCGACAGCAGCTGACCATCCGCCGGCAGACGCCCGCCGGCGGCCACTTCGATCACATCCCCGGGGCGCAGATCGCGCTGGGCGACGGTTTCCCGCACGCCGTTGCGCAGGCGAATGGCGGTGTCGGGCTTCAGCGCCATCAGCGCGCTCACCCCCTGCCGCGCGCGGCTGGCGGCCCAGCCTTCGAGACGCTCGCCGATCAGGAACAGCAGCAGGACCATCGCCGCCTCTGCGGTGGCGCCGATAAACAGCGCCCCGATGGCGGCGACGCTCATCAGCGTTTCAATGGCGAACCAGCTCCCGCTCTTGATCAGGCGCAGCGCCTGGCGGGCAACCGGCCACAGGCCGACCAGGGTGGTGGCAATAAAGGCTAACTGACCGGCAGGGTGGTTGGCCTGCTCCATCCCCCAGCTCAGGGCCATCATCATGATCAGCGTCAGCAACGGTAAATTGTCGCGCAGCCGCGAGCCCTGAGTTTTCTCTGACGCGGGGGCATCGGCATCGCGCAGCGTATAGCCTGCCTGACGTACCGCCTGCTCAACCTGAGCCCGAACGTCGCCCTCGGCGTTAACCAATAATTTTTCAGTGGCGAACAGCACCTGAACCTGACTGACGCCGGGCACCTGACGAACCGCCGTTTCCACCTTGCGGGCGCAGGCGGCGCAGTCCATGCCTGCAACCTGCCAGCTGTAGCGGACGTCGCTGAGCGCTTCGGCGGCAGGCGCGGTCTCTGCGGCGCAGGCGTGGTCTGTGCAGCAGCTTTCCGCCGGGGCGGGCGCTGGCCGCATGGTGAATGACGAGAATTGTGGGACTTTTTTATCCTGCGCGTCTGGAGTCGACATGGCACCCTCCGGTAAATGATAATTTTCTCATTAGCCGTAGGATACACTCTGGAGTCGACTCCAGAGTCAAGGACTAAATTACAGGTACAGCGCGCGCACGATGAGGAAGTGGCCGGCAAAGTAAAACGCGGCTGCAATGGCGTTATCGGCGCGGAAACGGCGGCGATAGTGGCTCACCAGCCACACGGCATTGCTCAGCAGCAGCAGAGCGGCGCCGGCGAATCCGGACAGCGCGGTGTTGGTAGGGCGGGCAAACCACAGCTCACCGGCCAGCCAGACCATCACCAGCGTCATGCCGATAAAGGTCAGCACCGGCATTTTCATCTCTTCCAGCCGGCTCCAGATCACCGCCATCAGCAGGGCGCCGAATACCAGCAGCACCAGCGGCAGCGGCCAGAAGAACGACAGCGTCAGCTGGCTGGCGAACCAGATGGTATACAGCAGATGCGACAGGAAGAAGGCGCCCACCGCGTACATCATCCGCTGGCGCGGCAGCAGGGTCAGGGCGTCGCCGAGCAGTGAGGCGCACAGGCCGGCCAGCACCAGGTAGCTGATGGCATTGAACATCGGCGCCTGCCAGGCCAGCAACAGCAACAGAATCAGGGTGACAGGTTTAAATACCCAGCGTCGCCAGGCCGGCCCGCGATAGGATGCATCGACATAAAGCCATGCGGAGAAACAGACAGCAATAAATGACCAAAGCATAGTAAGTCCCTGTATCTGTTATCATAAGGAAAGTTACGGATGCGTGAAGCTACCACTCAGTGTAGTGGTTTGGCGCAGCAGATGACAATGTTATTCCAGTCGCAGTATGCTGATTCCTGATATTTTTTATGGGTAACCTTAATGAGTAAAATGCCGCTCTTTTTTGTTCTGGTCGTCGCGGTGATTGTGGTGGCGGCTTCGTTTCGCTATGTGCAGCAGCGCCGCGAAAAACTGGCGAACGACGCCGCGCCGGTGTTGCAAAAGCGGGTGATCGTCAGCAATAAGCGGGAAAAAGTGATTAACGATCGGCGTTCGCGGCAGCAGACGGTGACGCCTGCGGGCAGCGAGATGCGCTATGAAGCGAGCTTTCGCCCTGAGAACGGCGGGCTGGAGGTGGTGTTTCGCCTTGACGCGCCGCAGTATCATGCGCTGAGCGTCGGCGATCGCGGGATGTTGAGTTATAAGGGCACAGCGTTCGTGGCGTTCACGCCCGATCCCTGAGCCCTTGTCAGGACTATTTCTTCAGCGTCGCCTTCAGTTTTTTCTGCCAGGCGACGAGCTCAAACACGCCGAAGATAAAAATGCGGATTTGCTCAAAGCGGCCCAGCGGCGGGGCATCCTTCGGCTGCGTCGCCTTGAGCAGCGTCAGCTGCAGACCGTGCATCAGGATCATAAAAATCAGCGCGACGTTGACGAAGATATTCAGCGGCTTCGGGAAGGGCTGAAACAGATTCAATAACAGAAAGGCCCAGACGCACAGCATCAGCAGGCGGCCTAAATTAATCAGCATGGTTCTCTCCTTGGGCCTCACGTTGGTAAAGACGGTACGCGACCTGTCCGGCCACTTTTTCACGATACAGATGCCAGTTCGCCGGTACCGGCGGTAAACCGTTTTCGACTTCGCTTTCGACGTACACCAGGGCCTCGTCGGCCAGCCAGCCCTGCGTTTCCAGCAGGCGCAGCGTCTCCTCCAGCAGCCCCTGACGGAACGGTGGGTCGACAAACACAATCTGATGCGGCGTGCCCGGTTGGCTCAGGAAGCTGAGGGTGTTAGTCGCGATCACCTTGCCGCGATCCGCTTTCAGGGTGGCCAGGTTTTTTTGCAACTGCTGAGCGACGCCGCGCTCCATCTCCAGTAGCGTGGTGCTGGCCGCATAGCGGGACAGCGCCTCAAGCCCCAGCGCGCCGCTGCCGGCAAAGCAGTCGAGGCAGTGCGCGTCAACGATGGACGGCGCCAGCCAGTTAAAAAGGGTTTCGCGAACCCGGTCGGTGGTCGGCCGCAGGCCCGGGCTCTCCGGCACCGGTAATTTACGGCCGCGCCATTGCCCGCCGATGATGCGGATCTGGCCGTTGCCCGCGTGGTTTGGTTTTTTCATCTCTCTGCTCAAGTCTCAACTTCCGGCCTGCTATTCTAGCGATCGACGGCGGTTGACGAAACCTTAATCCGGGGGCGGTGCTGCGAGTTAAGTTAAGTGATAGACTATCCAACTAATTTCATCATTTTTTCAGCTTCTGATGAAGCTGCGCCATGAATAAACAGCGAGGAGTGTGGTCGCAAATGGCAAAAGAGAAAAAACGTGGCTTCTTTTCCTGGCTGGGCTTTGGACAGAAAGAGCAGGCACAGGAAACCGAGACTGAACAAAAAGTAGAAGAACAACAAGCGGTTGCCCAGGAGACGCCGGCGGCGGAAACCCCTGCTGAGCCGAGCGCGCCGAAAGCGGACCCGGAGGCGTTTGCCGAAGAGGTCGTCGAAGTCACCGAGACGGTGGTCGAAAGCGAAAAGGCCCACCTCGCGGAGCCTGCCAGCGCGCCGGAAGAAGAGGCGGCGCCAGCGCCTGCTTTGGTTGAAGAGGCGCCGGTCGTCGCGCCGGAGCCTGCGGTCAGCGAACCGCTGAAGGCGGAGGAACAGCCGGCAGTGGTTGAGTCGCTGGTGGAGGACGTTATCGCCGAACCGGTGGCGGCGGAGGCCGTGGCTGAGCAGCCTGTAGAGGATGTCGTCGCCCAACCTCAGGAGACGGAAGCGCCGGAAGAGGACGCGCCGTTAAGCGATGAAGAGCTGGAAGCGCAGGCGCTGGCGGCCGAGGCGGCGGAAGAGGCGGCGGTGGTGGTGCCGGCGCCAGAGGAAGAGGCGCCGGTGGAAGCGCTGGTCCAGGAGCAGGAAAAACCGACGAAAGAAGGCTTTTTCGCCCGCCTTAAGCGTAGCCTGCTGAAAACCAAACAAAATCTCGGTTCCGGATTTATCAGCCTGTTCCGCGGTAAGAAGATCGACGACGATCTGTTTGAAGAGCTGGAAGAGCAACTGCTGATCGCCGACGTCGGGGTGGAAACCACCCGCAAGATCATTACTCATCTCACCGAGGGCGCCAGCCGTAAGCAGCTGCGCGATGCGGAAGCGCTGTACGGCCTGCTGAAAGAAGAAATGGGCGATATCCTCGCCAAAGTGGATGAGCCGCTGAATGTTGAAGGCAAAACGCCATTTGTTATTCTGATGGTCGGCGTGAACGGGGTGGGGAAAACCACCACCATCGGTAAGCTGGCGCGTCAGTTTGAGCAGCAGGGCAAATCGGTGATGCTGGCGGCGGGGGATACCTTCCGTGCGGCGGCGGTGGAACAGCTGCAGGTCTGGGGCCAGCGTAACAATATCCCGGTGATCGCCCAGCACACCGGCGCCGATTCCGCCTCGGTGATTTTCGACGCCATTCAGGCGGCGAAGGCGCGCCATGTTGATGTGCTGATTGCCGATACCGCCGGGCGTCTGCAGAATAAATCGCACCTGATGGAAGAGCTGAAGAAGATCGTCCGGGTGATGAAAAAGCTGGACGTCGACGCGCCGCATGAGGTGATGTTAACCATCGACGCCAGCACCGGGCAGAATGCCATTAGCCAGGCCAAACTGTTCCATGAAGCGGTAGGTTTGACCGGGATCACCCTGACCAAGCTGGATGGCACCGCCAAAGGCGGCGTGATCTTCTCGGTGGCCGACCAGTTCGGCATTCCGATTCGCTATATTGGCGTCGGCGAGCGTATTGAGGATCTGCGTCCGTTTAATGCGGGCGACTTTATTGAGGCACTTTTTGCCCGAGAGGATTAAGAATGATTCGCTTTGAACAAGTCAGCAAAGCCTATCTCGGTGGGAGACAAGCGCTGCAGGGGGTGAACTTCCACCTGCAGCCGGGCGAGATGGCGTTTCTGACCGGCCACTCCGGCGCAGGGAAAAGTACCCTGCTGAAGCTTATCTGTGGTATCGAACGGCCCAGCGCCGGGAAAATCTTCTTCAGCGGTCATGAAATCAGCCGCCTGAAGAGCCGTGAGGTGCCGTTCCTGCGCCGCCAGATCGGCATGATTTTCCAGGACCACCATTTGCTGATGGATCGTACCGTGTATGACAACGTGGCGATCCCGCTGATTATCGCCGGCGCCAGCGGCGATGACATACGTCGCCGGGTCTCGGCGGCGCTGGATAAGGTCGGGCTGCTGGACAAAGCGAAGAACTTTCCGATTCAGCTCTCCGGCGGCGAGCAGCAGCGCGTGGGGATCGCTCGCGCGGTGGTCAACAAGCCGGCGGTGCTGCTGGCGGATGAACCGACCGGTAACCTCGACGAGGCGCTCTCGGAGGGGATTTTACGTCTGTTTGAAGAGTTTAACCGCGTCGGGGTGACGGTACTGATGGCCACGCACGATCTGGGGCTTATCTCCAGCCGTCCGTACCGCGTGCTGACGCTCAGCGACGGCCATCTGCATGGAGGCATTCGGGGTGAATAAGCGCGACGCAATGAACCAAATCCGCCAGTTCGGCAGCAAGTTCGATCGCCTGCGCAACGCGGCGGGCGGCGGCGGCGGCGGGCGCAATGCGCCAAAACGGCCGAAAGCGGCGCCTAACCCGGCCTCGCGTAAGAGTAACGTGTTCAACGAGCAGGTGCGCTACGCCTGGCACGGCGCGCTCCAGGATTTAAAAAGCACGCCGCTGGCGACCTTCCTGACGGTGATGGTTATCGCCATCTCGTTGACCCTGCCAAGCGTCTGCTACATGGTCTACAAAAACGTCAGCAGCGCGGCGTCACAGTACTATCCCTCGCCGCAGATCACCGTGTATCTGGAAAAAACGCTGGATGACGATGCCGCGGCGCGGGTGGTCGGCCAGCTGCAGGCGGAGCAGGGCGTCGACAAGGTGAACTATTTGTCACGTGACGAGGCATTGGGTGAATTCCGTAACTGGTCCGGCTTTGGCGGCGCCCTGGATATGCTGGAAGAGAACCCGCTGCCGGCGGTCGCCATCGTGGTGCCGAAGCTGGATTTCCAGAGCACGGAAGCGCTGAACACCCTGCGCGAGCGGGTATCGCGGATCCAGGGGGTCGATGAAGTACGGATGGACGACAGCTGGTTTGCCCGCCTCTCCTCGCTCACCGGGCTGGTGGGCCGCGTGTCGGCGATGATCGGCGTGCTGATGGTGGCGGCGGTGTTCCTGGTGATCGGCAACAGCGTGCGCCTGAGCATCTTCGCCCGCCGCGATACCATTAACGTGCAGAAACTGATCGGCGCCACCGACGGCTTTATCCTGCGTCCGTTCCTCTACGGCGGGGCGATGCTGGGCTTCTCCGGCGCGTTTTTATCGCTGATCCTGTCGGAGATTCTGGTGATGCGCCTCTCGTCGGCAGTGACCGAGGTGGCGAAGGTGTTCGGCACCCAGTTTGAGCTGAGCGGCTTAGGCTTTGACGAGTGTCTGCTGATGCTGATCGTCTGCTCGATGATCGGGTGGGTGGCCGCCTGGCTGGCGACAGTGCAACATTTACGTCACTTTACTCCCGATTAAAAAAAGCGTGATATAATCTTTCCCTGCTGCAATGAGTTCCTGTTCGCAGGGAAAGATACCGCAAGCTTGTTCTCCTTTTCCTGCCCTCACTTTTTCATCGTGGTGTCACATTTTGTGCGTAATTTATTCACACCGTTGCAGGGAACTTGTGGATAAAATCACTGTCTGATACTAATGTGAGTGATATTCTCGTTGCTCATGAATGCTGGCATGCTTGTTGCCTGATGGGGACAAGACCACGTCAGAAGATATCAATTGAGAGGATTTGAATGACCAAAGAAATGCAAACTTTAGCTTTAGCCCCCGTTGGTAACCTGGAATCGTACATCCGGGCCGCTAACACTTGGCCGATGCTGTCGGCTGATGAAGAGCGGGAGCTTGCTGAAAAGCTGCATTACCAGGGCGATCTGGAAGCAGCGAAAAAGCTGATTCTGTCTCACCTGCGCTTTGTTGTTCACATTGCTCGTAACTACTCGGGCTATGGCCTGCCGCAGGCGGATCTGATCCAGGAAGGCAATATCGGCCTGATGAAAGCCGTGCGTCGCTTCAACCCGGAAGTGGGTGTGCGCCTGGTCTCCTTCGCCGTGCACTGGATTAAAGCCGAAATTCACGAATACGTGCTGCGCAACTGGCGTATCGTGAAGGTCGCTACCACCAAAGCACAGCGTAAGCTGTTCTTTAACCTGCGTAAAACCAAACAGCGTCTGGGTTGGTTCAACCAGGATGAAGTGGAAATGGTGGCCCGTGAGCTGGGCGTGTCGAGCAAAGACGTCCGCGAGATGGAATCCCGTATGGCGGCCCAGGACATGACGTTCGACATGTCGTCGGACGATGAATCCGACAGCCAGCCGATGGCGCCGGTTCTTTATCTGCAGGACAAAACGTCAAACTTTGCCGACGGCATCGAAGACGACAACTGGGAAGAGCAGGCGGCGAATAAGCTGACTGACGCGATGCAGGGCCTGGACGAGCGTAGCCAGGATATCATCCGCGCCCGCTGGCTGGACGAAGACAACAAGTCCACGCTGCAGGAGCTGGCTGACCGCTACGGCGTCTCCGCAGAGCGCGTGCGTCAGCTGGAAAAGAACGCCATGAAAAAACTGCGTGCCGCGATCGAAGCCTGATACGCCACCCCTGCCTGACGCCAGGCACCCCGATAACGCCCCGCCTCAGGTTGGGGCGTTTTGTTTTTCTGCGCCATCCATGGGCAGCAGTACCTCTGGACAGTGCGTCCGCAGGCAGCCTATCAGCACGCTGAACGCCGGCGCCATCTGCTCCTCGGGCTGGCTGGCAAATCCCATCAATAATCCTTTCTTACGCGCCGCCGTCAGGTAGTAGCGCGAGAGCGGCCGCACCAGAATGTGGCGCGCATTGGCCTCGCGGGCGATCGCCACATCGTCCGCCTCCTCCGGTAAATTGAGGATCAAATGCAGTCCGGCATTATCGCTGAAGTCCGACAGGGCGTCGGGCATACAGTGCCGCTGAATCAGCTCGGTTAAAAAGGCGCGACGACGGCTGTAGAGCAGCCGCATGCGGCGGATATGCGCCGAGTAGTGACCAGCGGTAATAAACTCCGCCAGCGCCATCTGGATCAGCGAATGGCCGCCGCGATAAAGCTCGGCGTGGGCGTGCTTCAGATCGCTGACCAGCGGGCGGGGGATCACCACATAGCCCAGGCGCAGGCCGGGATAGAGCGTCTTGCTGAAGGTGCCGATATAGACCACCGGCGCATCGGCCACCAGCCCCTGCAGGGCGGGGATGGGCTGGCCGGAAAAGCGAAACTCGCTGTCATAATCATCTTCGACGATCCAGCTGCCCTGCTGGCGGGCGAGCGCCAGCAGCCGCTGACGGCGTTCAAGGCTCATCACTGCGCCCAGCGGATACTGGTGAGAAGGGGTGACGAAGATGAGTCGCGGCGCATCGTCAACCGTTTCCGGCGGGCACAGCCCATTGGCATCGACGGTGATGGGGGCCGCCCGGACGTCGTTCATCGCCAGCACATGGCGAATGCCCCAGTAGGAAGGTTCCTCCACCCACGCCAGATCGCCGTTGTCGCACAGCATGCGAGTGACCAGGTCAATCGCCTGGTGGATCCCCTCGGTGATAAGAATTTGATCTGCCTGACAGTGGACGCCGCGCGATACCCGCAGATAATCCACCAGCGCCTGCTGTAGCTCCGGGGTACCGCCGTTGCAGCTGTAGCTGAGCCGCTCCGGCTTTGGCCGACGGCTGATGCGGGCCTGGATCTTGCTGAACAGCGGATGGGGAAAGGCGTTAACGTCCGGTACGCCGGGAATAAACGCTCCCCACTGGCGTGGGCTGGCGCTGACCTGGCCGAGCAGGTGCTGGCCGCGGCGTGAAAGGTGCGCCGTCGAAGTCGCGATACTGCTGTTTTCCCGCTTCCCCTTAGCGGTCAATGAACTTTCAGGCGCGGTTTGGGCAACGAATGTTCCGCTTCCCCGACGGGAAACCACATATCCTTCCGCCAGTAATTGTTCATAAGTTGTTAATATGGTGTTTCTTGATACGCCGAGTTCTCCCGCCAGGTCCCGCGACGGCGGCAGGCGGCTTTGCGGCGCCAGCGAACCGTCAAGGATCGCGCGGCGAAGCGCGTTGTATAAGCGTTTGTGCAGAAGAGGGTCGCGCTCTTCCTGCAGACGGACCAGCACCAGGTCACCCACCAGCGAACGCAATTGGATCCCTCAGATATTCAAAATTGGTACTCGATTATAGGGCCAACTCCTGTGTAAATAAACGACATCGTTTCTAATTTGTTGCGATAACGTGACATACACGACAGGAGATTCGCAGGTGAAAAGCTCAGAACTGAATCAACGTCGCCAGCAGGCGACGCCGCGCGGCGTAGGCGTAATGTGTAACTACTTTGTCGAGAAGGCGGAGAACGCCACGCTGTGGGATATCGAAGGCAATGAGGTGATCGATTTCGCCGCCGGTATCGCCGTGTTAAATACCGGTCACCGTCATCCGAAGGTGGTTGCCGCGGTCGCTGACCAGCTGCAGGCGTTCACCCACACCGCCTATCAGATTGTGCCGTACGAAAGCTATGTCACGCTGGCGGAACGTATCAACGATCTGGCGCCGATTGACGGGCCGGCAAAAACGGCCTTCTTCACCACCGGCGCGGAAGCGGTCGAGAACGCGGTGAAAATTGCCCGCGCTTACACCGGCCGTCCGGGGCTGATTACTTTCGGCGGCGGCTTCCACGGCCGTACCTTTATGACCATGGCGCTCACCGGTAAGGTCGCGCCCTACAAAATCGGCTTCGGGCCCTTCCCGGGCTCGGTGTATCACGGTGTCTACCCGAATGCGGCGCACGGTGTCTCCACCGCGGATGCGCTGAAAAGCCTGGAGCGCATTTTCAAAGCGGATATTGCGCCGGACCAGGTCGCGGCCATCATCCTCGAGCCGATCCAGGGAGAAGGCGGCTTTAACGTCGCGCCAGCCGATTTCATGCAGGCGCTGCGCGATCTGTGCGATACCCACGGCATTCTGCTGATCGCCGATGAAGTGCAGACCGGTTTCGCCCGTACCGGCAAGCTGTTCGCCATGCAGCACTATGATGTGAAACCGGATCTGATGACGATGGCGAAAAGCCTCGCCGGCGGTTTCCCGCTGTCGGGCGTCGTTGGTCGCGCCGAGGTGATGGATGCCCCAGCGCCAGGCGGCCTGGGTGGAACCTATGCCGGTAACCCGCTGGCGGTAGCCGCGGCGCACGCGGTGCTGGATGTGATTGCTGAAGAGCAGCTGTGCCAGCGCGCTGAACAGCTGGGTAGCCATCTGCAGGAAGTGCTCAACCAGGCGCGCGCCACCTGTCCGGCGATTGTTGATGTCCGCGGTCGGGGGTCGATGGTGGCGGTGGAGTTTAACGATCCGCAAACTGGCGAGCCGTCGCCGGAGTTTACCCGCCAGGTGCAACAGAAAGCGCAGGAGAACGGCCTGCTGCTGCTGAGCTGCGGCGTCTACGGCAACGTGATCCGCTTCCTCTATCCGTTGACGATTCCGGACGCCCAGTTCTCGAAAGCGCTGGATATTCTGGCGCGCGTACTGAAGAGCTAACGTCTCCCCGGTGGGCTGCGGCGGCAGGGAAGCCGAACAGAAACAGGAAGCCGCAGCCGGCTGTTCATGCTCAGCGTGAGTGGTTTATCACCCTGATATCACCTTTTTTCCGGCGGAGAAAACCGCCGGAGTAAAACGGAAAGTATTATGTCTGAAAACTCCACCTTTTCTCCCGCCCTCACCGGCCGGGAACGTACGGCTGTCCCTGCAAAATCTCTGAGCTTCGTCGAAGGGGTATCGATGATTGTCGGTACCAATATCGGCGCGGGTGTCCTCTCCATCGCCTATGCGTCAAGCAAAGCGGGCTTCTTACCGCTGCTGTTCTGGCTGGTGCTGGTGGGCAGCCTGACCACGGTGACCATGCTCTATGTCGCGGAATCTACGCTCCGCACGCGTAAACATCTGCAGCTCAGCGGATTATCAAAGCGCTACGTCGGCGGCTTTGGCGCGCTGATGATGTTCCTCTCCGTCTGCGTCAACAGCGTCGGCGCATTGACGGCTTATATGACCGGCAGCGGCAAGCTGCTCTACTCCCTGTTTGGCATTTCGCCGGCGCTGGGCAGCGTGCTGTTTTTCGTCCCGGCGGCAGGGGTGCTTTATCTGGGGCTGAAGGCGATCGGCCGCGGCGAGAAATTTATCAGCATCGGTATGGTGGTGATGATCTCGGTGCTGGTGATTGCCACGCTGTTGAAAGAGACCACCCGCGTGGGCTATCTGCTCGACGGCAACTGGCTGTATATGGTTCCGGTCTTCAACGTCGTGGCGTTCTGCTTCTCGGCACAGTATATCGTCCCGGAAATGGCGCGAGGCTTCGCCGACAAACCGGAAAAATTGCCTAAAGCCATTATGGTCGGTATGGCGCTGACCTTTACCCTGCTGGCGCTGGTGCCGCTGTCGGTGATCTCGCTTAATGGCCTGGACAATATTTCGGATGTGGCCACCATCTCCTGGGGCAGGGCGCTTGGCGAATGGGCCTTCTTCTCCGCCAACCTGTTTGCGCTGTGCGCGATGCTGACCTCCTACTGGGGACTGGGCGGCAGCTTCCTGACCAATATCTTCGATCAGTTCCGCCTGGGGAATGATGAACAGCCTGCCCGCCGCTTGATGGTGCTGCTGGTGGTGGCGATCCCGCCGTTCGTGCTGGCCTACAGCGGTATGGTCTCTTTCGTCAACGCGCTCTATTTTGCCGGGGTGTTCAGCGGCGTTATTTTATCGATTATGCCGATCCTGATGCTCAAGGGCGCCCGCCAGCGTGGCGACCTGACGCCGGGCTGGACCTGTCCGGCCTGGATGACCCATCCGCTTATCCAATGCTTCATTGTGTTGTTGTATCTTTGCAGCGCCGTCTACGCGGTAGCGTCCGCGGTAGGCTACCTGCCCGCTGGCTGGTAATTAGGGCCTGTTTTGCACCGCGTCCGGTTCATGCTGGCGCGGTTTTTTTATTTGTCACTTATCTGTTACATAGCCCGCAATTTAGTCGTTTCAAATTCCTCAGAATGACGGTATGTTTAGCATAGTGTGCTGCAAAAGCGCGAGCAGCCCCCGGTTGGTTAGCTATCATATGCTTTTCCTATCGATATAAACAAAATAATGCGCTAACAAACAACATCACAACAAATGCAAAAACCATAATAATGGGGAGCCTCAGGATGAATATGAAGGGTAAAGCGTTACTGGCAGGATGTATTGCCTTAGTTATGAGCAGCGCGGCGCTGGCGGAAGATATCAAAATCGCGGTAGTCGGGGCGATGTCCGGCCCGGTGGCCCAGTACGGCGATCAGGAGTTTACCGGCGCCGAGCAGGCGGTAGCGGATATCAACGCGAAGGGCGGCATTAAGGGCAATAAGCTGCAGATCGTAAAATATGATGACGCTTGCGACCCGAAACAGGCGGTAGCGGTTGCCAACAAAGTGGTCAACGACGGGATCAAATACGTTATCGGCCACCTGTGCTCCTCTTCCACTCAGCCGGCGTCTGACATCTATGAAGACGAAGGCATTCTGATGATCACCCCCGCTGCGACCGCGCCTGAGCTGACCGCGCGCGGCTATAAGCTGATCCTGCGCACCACCGGGCTGGACTCCGACCAGGGACCAACCGCGGCGAAATACATTCTCGACAAAGTGAAGCCGCAGCGTATCGCAGTCGTGCATGACAAACAGCAGTACGGCGAAGGTTTGGCCCGTGCGGTGCAGGATGGCCTGAAAAAAGGCGGGGCGAACGTGGTCTTCTTCGACGGGATCACCGCTGGTGAGAAAGATTTCTCCACTCTGGTGGCGCGCCTGAAGAAAGAGAATATCGACTTCGTCTACTACGGCGGTTACCACCCGGAAATGGGCCAGATCCTGCGTCAGGCCCGCGCTGCCGGTCTGAAAACCCAGTTTATGGGCCCGGAAGGCGTAGCGAACGTCTCCCTGTCTAATATCGCCGGCGAGTCGGCGGAAGGCCTGCTGGTGACCAAGCCGAAGAACTACGACCAGGTGCCGGCGAACAAACCGATCGTGGATGCGATCAAGGCGAAGAAACAGGATCCGAGCGGCGCCTTCGTCTGGACCACCTACGCGGCGCTGCAGTCGCTGCAGGCGGGCCTGAATCAGTCTGACGATCCGGCGGAAATCGCTAAATACCTGAAAGGGGCGACGGTAGACACCGTGATGGGCCCGCTGTCGTGGGATCAGAAAGGCGACCTGAAAGGCTTCGAGTTCGGTGTCTTTACCTGGCATGCTAACGGTACGGCGACCGACGCCAAATAATTTAACCGGCGCCTTTCACGCTGCAAATGCGTTGTCTGCGCCCCTCAACCCCGGTCACTTACTGATGTAAGCTCCCGGGGATTTCGGGTCTTGACGCCTTTTTGCAACGCGAAATGCTGGGTTAAATGGGTGGGCGCCTTTCACGCTGCAAATGCGTTGTCTGCGCCCCTCAACCCCGGTCACTTACTGATGTAAGCTCCCGGGGATTTCGGGTCTTGACGCCTTTTTGCAACGCGAAATGCTGGGTTAAATGGGTGGGCGCCTTTCACGCTGCTAATGCGTTGTCTGCGCCCCTCAACCCCGGTCACTTACTGATGTAAGCTCCCGGGGATGTCGGGTCTTGACGCCTTTTTGCAACGCGAAATGCTGGGTTAAATGGGTGGGCGCCTTTCACGCTGCAAATGCGTTGTCTGCGCCCCTCAACCCCGGTCACTTACTGATGTAAGCTCCCGGGGATTTCGGGTCTTGACGCCTTTTTGCAACGCGAAATGCTGGGTTAAATGGGTGGGCGCCTTTCACGCTGCAAATGCGTTGTCTGCGCCCCTCAACCCCGGTTATTTACTGATGTAAGCCAGGTAACCCGGCTAAGCGAAGCGCCGCCGGGTTCTTCCTTGGCCATGCTCCGCTTATTGGGGCTACGGCTTAATGCTTTTCCCAACCGGTCTGCTGGGCGCTAAAGCCGAGCGCCTGCATAAAGGCCGCCATCACGCCGCGGTCTTCCACCCCGCGGTCGGCGATGCGCCAGCTATTGATCGCCGGGTTATCACGCAATGTCTCTTCCACTAAATATTGCCCGACGCCGCGGCGGCGGGTCACTTCACGCACGCACAGATCGCTGAGCTCACCTTCGACGCCGCGCAGGGTAACGCGCACAGCGCCCAACAGGCGCTCGTTAAAGCGGGCGGCATAGAGACGATGGTTTTCATCCAGGGTCAGCGTCGACAGATCCTGCGACGGCCAGATTTTCCCCAGATCAATGCGATCCTGATCGCTGAAGTGCTGTAAACGGATAATAGTCAGTTTCATGGGCGGCAAGTCCAGTGCAAAACAGAGGCGCCAGTGTACCCAAAATTGCTGTCTGGCGGAGCGCTGTTTTTTGCGCATACATCAGGGGATTCGTTTTCCTGGCGTTGTTGGGGTAGCGCAATCCGTCATGGATCGAAAAATAAGCAGGATTTTAACCTAATGTGCAGCGTTTTATTCCGCCTTATGTATCGTTATTTTATGCTGCCGCATGGACTTTTTTTTGTTTATCTTCAGCAAAATACAGAATATTATCTTTGCTTAATCGACTGAAAAATAGAGATTTTAATCTGTTTTTTAGTGAAAAGCTGCGCTAAACCATTAAACTCAATGGTAAAAATGGCGTTGTTTAATAAAAGCACAGAATGCTTTTTAACCATAAAAATACAAAACATTTACACCACATCACGAACGGGGTTCTGCAGCATGAAAAGGAACGCGAAAACCATCGTCGCGGGCATTGTCGCATTAGCGATGTCGCACGCGGCGATGGCCAAGGATATTAAGGTCGCCGTGGTCGGCGCGATGTCGGGTCCGGTGGCCCAGTGGGGCGACATGGAGTTCAACGGCGCGCGTCAGGCGATTAAAGACATCAACGCCAGCGGCGGTATTAAGGGCGACAAGCTGGTGGCCGTCGAATATGACGACGCCTGCGATCCGAAGCAAGCGGTCGCGGTGGCCAACAAAATCGTCAACGACGGTATTCAGTACGTTATCGGCCACCTGTGCTCCTCTTCCACCCAGCCGGCTTCCGATATCTATGAGGATGAAGGCATCCTGATGATCTCCCCGGGAGCGACCAACCCGGAGCTGACCCAGCGCGGCTATCAGTACATCATGCGTACCGCCGGCCTCGACTCCTCGCAGGGGCCGACCGCGGCGAAATATATCGTCGAGAACGTCAAACCGCAGCGTATCGCCATCATTCATGACAAGCAGCAGTACGGCGAAGGGCTGGCGCGTTCGGTGCAGGACAACCTGAAAAAAGCCGGGGCCAACATCGTCTTCTTTGACGGCATCACCGCGGGCGAGAAAGATTTCTCCGCGCTGCTGGCGCGCCTGAAGAAAGAGAACATCGACTTCGTCTACTACGGCGGTTACTACCCGGAAATGGGGCAGATGCTGCGCCAGGCGCGCTCCGTGGGGCTGAAAACCGTGTTTATGGGGCCGGAAGGGGTCGGCAACGCCTCGCTGTCCAATATCGCGGGCGCCGCGGCGGAAGGGATGCTGGTGACGATGCCAAAACGCTACGATCAGGACCCTGCCAACAGCGCCATCGTCAACGCGCTGAAAGCGGAGAAGAAAGATCCGAGCGGGCCGTATGTCTGGATCACTTACGCCGCGGTTCAGTCGCTGGCGCAGGCGATGGACAGAACCGGCAGCCAGCAGCCGCTGGATTTAATCAAAGATTTGAAAGCGCACGGGGCGAAAACCGTGATTGGGCCGCTGACCTGGGATGAAAAAGGCGATCTGAAGGGATTTGAGTTTGGTGTCTTCCAGTGGCACGCCGACGGCTCTTCGAGCGCGGCGAAATAAGCGCTGAAGATGAGTTATCCCTCCGCCCGCGAGCCGCGGGCGGTTTGAAAAAGGTTACCTTATGTCCGAGCAGTTTCTCTATTTTCTGCAGCAGATGTTTAACGGCGTCACGCTGGGCAGTACCTACGCGCTGATCGCCATCGGCTATACGATGGTGTACGGCATTATCGGCATGATCAACTTCGCCCATGGCGAGGTCTACATGATTGGCAGCTATGTCTCCTTCATGATCATCGCCGCGCTGATGATGATGGGTATCGACACCAGCTGGCTGCTGGTCGCCGCCGGCTTCGTGGGCGCCATTGTGATTGCCAGCGCCTACGGCTGGAGCATTGAGCGCGTGGCCTATCGGCCGGTGCGTAATTCCAAGCGTCTGATTGCGCTGATCTCCGCTATCGGGATGTCTATCTTCCTGCAGAACTACGTCAGCCTGACCCAGGGCTCCCGCGACGTGGCGCTGCCGAGCCTGTTTAACGGCCAGTGGGTCGTCGGCCACAGCGACAGCTTCTCCGCGACGATCACCACCATGCAGCTGGTGATCTGGGTGGTGACCTTTATCGCCATGCTGGCCCTGACGCTGTTCATTCGCTACTCGCGGATGGGGCGCGCCTGCCGCGCCTGTGCCGAAGACCTGAAAATGGCGAGCCTGCTCGGCATTAACACCGATCGCGTCATTGCCCTGACCTTTGTCATCGGCGCAGCGATGGCGGCGGTGGCGGGCGTGCTGCTGGGTCAGTTCTACGGCGTGATTAACCCCTACATCGGCTTTATGGCCGGGATGAAGGCCTTCACCGCCGCCGTGCTCGGCGGTATCGGCAGTATCCCCGGCGCGATGATCGGCGGCCTGATCCTGGGTATTGCCGAGGCGCTCTCTTCTGCCTATCTCAGCACCGAATATAAGGACGTGGTTTCCTTTGCGCTGCTGATTCTGGTGCTGTTAGTGATGCCGACCGGCATTCTGGGCCGCCCGGAGGTGGAAAAAGTATGAAACCGATGCAAATTGCAATGGCGCTGCTCTCTGCTGCGATGTTCTTCATTCTGGCGGGCGTCTTTATGGGCGTGCAGCTGGAGCTGAACGGCACCAAACTGGTGGTGGATACCGCCGCCGATATTCGTTGGCAGTGGATCTTCATCGGCACCGCGGTGGTCTTTTTCTTCCAGCTGCTGCGGCCGCTGTTTCAGAAAGCGGTTAAGAACGTCTCCGGGCCGAAGTTTATTATGCCGGCGATTGACGGCTCGACGGTGAAGCAGAAGTTGTTCCTGATAGCCCTGCTGGTGATTGCCGTGGCCTGGCCGTTTATGGTGTCGCGCGGTACGGTGGATATCGCCACCCTGACGATGATCTATATCATTCTCGGCCTTGGGCTGAACGTGGTGGTCGGCCTTTCCGGCCTGCTGGTCCTGGGCTACGGCGGGTTCTACGCCATCGGCGCGTATACCTTCGCGCTGCTGAACCACTATTACGGTCTCGGCTTCTGGACCTGTCTGCCGCTGGCCGGCCTGGTCTCCGCGGCGGCTGGCTTCCTGCTTGGCTTCCCGGTGCTGCGTCTGCGCGGCGACTACCTGGCGATCGTGACCTTAGGCTTCGGCGAGATCGTGCGTATTCTGCTGCTCAACAATACCGAAATCACCGGCGGGCCAAACGGCATCAGCCAGATCCCGAAACCGACCTTCTTTGGCCTCGAATTCAGCCGCAGCGCCCGCGAAGGCGGCTGGGATACCTTCAGCAACTTCTTCGGCGTCAAATACGATCCCTCCGACCGGGTCATTTTCCTCTATCTGGTGGCGCTGCTGCTGGTGGTGCTGAGCCTGTTCGTTATCAACCGCCTGCTGCGGATGCCGCTGGGTCGGGCGTGGGAAGCGCTGCGTGAAGATGAGATCGCCTGTCGTTCGCTGGGCCTGAGCCCGACGCGCATCAAGCTGACCGCCTTTACCATCAGCGCCGCGTTTGCCGGCTTCGCCGGGACGCTGTTCGCCGCGCGCCAGGGCTTCGTCAGCCCGGAATCCTTTACCTTCGCCGAGTCCGCCTTTGTACTGGCGATCGTCGTGCTGGGCGGGATGGGCTCGCAGTTTGCGGTGATCCTGGCGGCTATTCTGCTGGTGGTGTCGCGTGAGCTGATGCGTGACTTTAACGAATACAGCATGTTAATGCTCGGCGGTCTGATGGTGCTGATGATGATCTGGCGTCCGCAGGGGCTTCTGCCAATGACGCGCGTGCAGTTGAAGCTGAAAAACGGTCAGGCGAAAGGAGAGCAGGCATGAGTCAGCCATTATTATCCGTCAGCGGCCTGATGATGCGTTTCGGCGGTCTGCTGGCCGTCAACAATGTGTCGCTGGAGCTCAAAGAGCGCGAGATCGTCTCGCTGATCGGCCCCAACGGCGCCGGGAAGACCACCGTCTTTAACTGCCTGACCGGTTTTTACAAGCCCACCGGCGGCACCATTCTGCTGCGCGACCAGCATCTGGAAGGGCTGCCGGGCCAGCAGATTGCCCGGATGGGCGTGGTGCGGACCTTCCAGCACGTGCGCCTGTTCCGCGAAATGACGGTCATTGAAAACCTGCTGGTGGCGCAACATCAGCAGCTGAAAACCGGGCTCTTCTCCGGCCTGCTGAAAACGCCGGCCTTCCGTCGGGCGCAGAGCGAAGCGCTGGACCGCGCGGCCACCTGGCTTGAGCGTATCGGCCTGCTGGAGCACGCTAACCGGCAGGCCAGCAACCTGGCCTATGGCGACCAGCGCCGGCTGGAGATTGCCCGCTGCATGGTCACCCAGCCGGAAATTCTGATGCTCGATGAACCGGCGGCGGGGCTGAACCCGAAAGAGACCAAAGAGCTGGACGAGCTTATCGCCGAGCTGCGTAACCATCACAACACCACCATCCTGCTTATCGAACACGATATGAAGCTGGTGATGGGCATTTCCGATCGCATCTACGTCGTGAACCAGGGGACACCGCTGGCCAACGGGACGCCGGAAGAGATTCGTAATAACCCGGACGTGATCCGCGCATACCTTGGTGAGGCATAAGATGGAAAACGCGATGTTAACTTTTGACAACGTCAGCGCCCACTACGGCAAGATTCAGGCGCTGCACAACGTCAGCCTGCATATCAAACAGGGCGAGATCGTCACGCTTATCGGCGCCAACGGCGCGGGGAAAACCACCCTGCTCGGCACGCTGTGCGGCGATCCGCGCGCCTCCAGCGGGCGTATTGTCTTTGACGGTAAGGATATTACCGACTGGCAGACGGCGAAGATCATGCGCGAGGCGGTGGCGATCGTCCCGGAAGGGCGGCGCGTCTTTTCGCGAATGACGGTGGAAGAGAACCTGGCGATGGGCGGTTTTTTTGCCGACCGCGATCAGTTCCAGACCCGCATCAAATGGGTGTATGAGCTGTTTCCGCGTCTGCACGAGCGCCGTATCCAGCGCGCCGGCACCATGTCCGGCGGCGAACAGCAGATGCTGGCCATCGGCCGCGCCCTGATGAGCCAGCCGCGTCTGCTGCTGCTGGATGAACCGTCGCTGGGGCTGGCGCCGATCATCATTCAGCAGATCTTCGATACCATCGAGCAGCTGCGCGAGCAGGGGATGACTATCTTCCTGGTTGAGCAGAACGCCAACCAGGCGCTGAAGCTGGCCGATCGCGGCTACGTGCTGGAGAACGGCCACGTGGTGCTGGAGGATACCGGCGACGCGCTGCTGGCCAACGAGGCGGTGCGCAGCGCCTATCTCGGTGGTTAATTCATCGCAACCCGGCGTCATTCACTTCGCCGGTTTGTAGCCCGGGTGAGGCGCTTGCGCCGACCCCGGGAGCCGATCGCACAACTATTATCCGTGTCTCAGCTCCCACTTTACTTCCCCCGTCCTTTCATCGGCTTGTCATCTCTCTGACCCGTTACTATCTTTTTTTTGTAATAAAAAAGTTATTTTTCTGTAATTCGAACATGTCATGTTACCCCGCGAGCATAAAACGCGTGAAATCGCGCATCCGGCACAACAAGAGAGATAACCGATGATATCGTTACGACATACAGCTTTAGGACTGGCGCTGAGCCTGGCTTTTGCCGGTCAGGCCCTGGCGGTTACCACCATCCCGTTCTGGCACTCAATGGAAGGCGAACTGGGTAAAGAAGTGGATTCTCTGGCGCAACGCTTTAACGCGGCCAATCCTGATTACAAAATCGTTCCGGTATACAAGGGCAACTATGAACAGAGCCTGAGCGCCGGTATCGCCGCCTTCCGTACCGGCAATGCGCCGGCGATCCTGCAGGTGTATGAAGTGGGTACCGCCACCATGATGGCGTCAAAAGCCATTAAGCCGGTCTACCAGGTGTTCAGCGAGGCGGGCATCACGTTTGATGAATCGCAGTTTGTGCCGACGGTCGCCGGGTATTACACCGATTCGAAAACCGGCCATCTGCTCTCCCAGCCGTTTAACAGCTCCACGCCGGTGCTGTACTACAACAAAGACGCCTTCAAAAAAGCCGGTTTAGATCCAGAGCAGCCGCCGAAGACCTGGCAGGATCTGGCGGCCTACACCGCGAAGCTGAAAGCCGCCGGAATGAAGTGCGGCTACGCCAGCGGCTGGCAGGGCTGGATCCAGATTGAGAACTTCAGCGCCTGGCACGGCCTGCCGGTGGCGACGAAAAACAATGGCTTTGACGGCACCGACGCGGTTCTTGAGTTCAACAAGCCGGAGCAGGTGAAGCATATCGCGCTGCTCGAAGAGATGAACAAGAAGGGCGATTTCAGCTACTTCGGGCGTAAAGACGAGTCCACCGAAAAGTTCTATAACGGCGATTGCGCCATTACCACTGCCTCGTCCGGCTCGCTGGCCGATATCCGCCAGTACGCCAAATTTAACTACGGCGTCGGCATGATGCCTTACGATGCCGACGTGAAAGGCGCGCCGCAGAACGCCATCATCGGCGGGGCCAGCCTGTGGGTGATGCAGGGTAAAGACAAAGAGACCTACACCGGCGTGGCGAAGTTCCTCGACTTCCTGACCAAACCGGAAAATGCCGCCGAATGGCACCAGAAAACCGGCTATCTGCCGATCACCACCGCGGCCTACGATCTGACCCGCCAGCAGGGCTTCTATGATAAGAACCCGGGCGCCGATATCGCCACGCGCCAGATGCTGAACAAGCCGCCGTTGCCGTTCACCAAAGGCCTGCGTCTGGGCAACATGCCGCAAATCCGCACCATCGTCGATGAAGAGCTGGAGAGCGTGTGGACCGGCAAGAAAACCCCGCAACAGGCGCTGGATTCCGCCGTTCAGCGTGGGAATCAGCTGCTGCGCCGCTTCGAACAAGCGACCAAATCGTAATCTGTAACTTGCCCGGTGGCGCTGCGCTTACCGGGCCTACGATGTGCCTTATGTAGGCCGGGTAGGGCGTAGCCGCCACCCGGCATTGTTCAGGAACCCAATCTCAATGTCATCATCCCGTCCGGTATTCCGCTCGCGCTGGCTGCCCTATGTCCTGGTCGCGCCGCAGCTGATTATCACGCTGATTTTCTTTATCTGGCCCGCGGGCGAAGCGCTGTGGTATTCGCTGCAAAGCGTCGATCCGTTTGGCCTGTCCAGCCAGTTTGTCGGCCTGGATAACTTCGTGGCGCTGTTCCATGACACGTACTATCTGGACTCGTTCTGGACCACTATCAAATTCAGCGCCCTGGTGACCGTCAGCGGCCTGCTTATTTCGCTCTTTTTCGCTGCGCTGGTCGACTACGTGGTGCGCGGCAGCCGCTTCTATCAGACCCTGATGCTGCTGCCGTATGCCGTGGCCCCCGCGGTGGCGGCGGTGCTGTGGATCTTCCTCTTTAACCCCGGGCGCGGGCTGATCACCCATTTCCTCGGCGAGCTGGGCTACGACTGGAACCACGCGCAGAACAGCGGCCAGGCGATGTTCCTGGTGGTCTTCGCCTCGGTATGGAAGCAGATAAGCTACAACTTCCTGTTTTTCTTCGCCGCGCTGCAGTCGATCCCGCGTTCGCTGGTTGAGGCTGCCGCTATCGACGGCGCCGGGCCAATCCGCCGCTTCTTCAGGCTGGCGCTGCCGCTGATTGCGCCGGTGAGTTTCTTCCTGCTGGTGGTCAACCTGGTTTACGCCTTCTTCGACACCTTCCCGGTGATCGATGCCGCCACCGCCGGCGGCCCGGTGCAGGCGACCACCACCCTGATTTACAAAATCTATCGCGAAGGTTTCGCCGGGCTCGATCTTTCCGCTTCCGCCGCGCAGTCGGTGGTGCTGATGTTCCTCGTCATTATCCTGACGGTGGTGCAGTTCCGTTACGTTGAAAGTAAGGTGCGTTACCAATGATTGAGAACCGTCGCGGGCTGACGATTTTCAGCCACACCATGCTGATTCTGGGCATCGCCGTCATTTTATTCCCGCTGTACGTCGCCTTCGTGGCGGCGACGCTGGATAACCAATCGGTGTTCGAAACGCCGATGACGCTGATCCCCGGCGGACATCTGCTGGAGAACATGAAGACCATCTGGGTGAACGGCGTTGGCGTCAACAGCGCGCCGTTCTGGCTGATGATGCTCAACAGCTTCATCATGGCGTTCGCCATTACGGTGGGCAAAATCGTCGTGTCGATGCTGTCGGCGTTCGCCATCGTCTGGTTCCGCTTTCCGCTGCGTAACCTGTTCTTCTGGATGATCTTTATCACGCTAATGCTGCCGGTCGAGGTGCGTATTTTCCCGACGGTGGAAGTGATCGCCAATCTCAACATGCTCGACAGCTACGCCGGGCTTACGCTGCCGCTAATGGCCTCGGCCACCGCCACCTTCCTGTTCCGCCAGTTCTTTATGACCCTGCCGGACGAGCTGATTGAAGCAGCGCGTATCGATGGCGCTTCGCCGATGCGCTTCTTTCGCGACATCGTGCTGCCGCTGTCGAAAACCAACCTCGCGGCGCTGTTCGTCATCACTTTTATCTACGGCTGGAACCAGTATTTGTGGCCGTTGCTGATTATTCAGGATGTGAATCTTGGCACCGCCGTCGCCGGCATCAAAGGCATGATCGCCACCGGCGAAGGCACTACCCAGTGGAATCAGGTGATGGCGGCGATGCTGCTGACCCTGATCCCGCCGGTTGTCATCGTTTTAGCCATGCAGCGCGCATTTGTGCGTGGCCTGGTCGATAGTGAGAAATAAAATGGCTGGTTTAAAACTACAGGCAGTAAGCAAAAGCTGGGATGGCAAAACCCAGGTGATTCAACCGCTGACGCTGGACGTGGCGGACGGGGAATTTATCGTCATGGTCGGCCCGTCGGGCTGCGGGAAATCAACGCTGCTGCGGATGGTCGCCGGACTGGAGCGGGTGACCAGCGGCGATATCTGGATCGACCGCAAGCGGGTCACCGAGATGGAGCCGAAGGATCGCGGCATCGCCATGGTGTTCCAGAACTATGCCCTTTATCCGCATATGAGCGTGGAAGAGAACATGGCGTGGGGGCTGAAGATCCGCGGCATGGGTAAGGGATTGATCGCCGAGCGGGTGCAGGAGGCGGCGCGTATTCTAGAGCTGGACGGCCTGCTCAAGCGCCGCCCGCGCGAGCTCTCCGGCGGCCAGCGCCAGCGCGTGGCGATGGGCCGCGCCATCGTGCGTGACCCGGCGGTATTCCTCTTCGACGAACCGTTGTCAAACCTCGACGCCAAGCTGCGCGTGCAGATGCGTCTTGAGCTGCAACAGCTGCATCGCCGCCTGAAAACCACCTCGCTGTACGTTACCCATGACCAGGTGGAGGCGATGACCCTCGCCCAGCGGGTGATGGTGATGAATAAAGGCGTTGCCGAGCAGATCGGCACCCCGGTGGAAGTGTATGAGAAGCCGGCCAGCCGCTTTGTGGCGAGCTTTATCGGCAGCCCGGCCATGAACCTGCTGGAAGGGCGCATCAGCGATGACGGCGGTCGCTTTGAGCTGGCGGGCGGCATCCAGCTGCCGACGAATCATGAGCACCGGCGCCACGCCGGGCGTAAAATGACCCTCGGTATCCGCCCGGAGCATTTTATCTTAAGCTCGCAGGCGCAAGGCGGCATTCCGCTGCTGATGGACTCCCTGGAAATTTTAGGCGCCGATAACCTTGCCCACGGGCGCTGGGGCGAACAGAAGCTGGTGGTCAGGCTGCCGCACCAGCAGCGCCCGGCGGCAGGCAGCACGCTATGGCTGCATCTGCCTTTGGAACATCTGCACCTCTTTGATGGTGAAACAGGACAACGCGCATGAGTAACTGGCCTTATCCCCGTATCGTCGCCCATCGCGGCGGCGGTAAACTGGCGCCGGAGAACACCCTGGCGGCTATCGACGTCGGCGCTCGCTACGGGCACACGATGATTGAATTTGACGCCAAGCTGTCAAAGGACGGGCAGATCTTTCTGCTGCATGACGATAATCTCGAACGCACCAGCAACGGCTGGGGCGTGGCGGGGGAGCTGCCATGGGACGATCTGCTGAAGGTTGATGCCGGTAGCTGGTTCAGCCGTGAATTTAAGGGCGAGCCGCTGCCGCTGCTCTCCCAGGTGGCGGAGCGCTGCCGCCGTCACGGCATGATGGCGAATATAGAAATTAAACCGACCACCGGCCTTGGGCCGCAGACCGGCAACGTGGTGGCCCTGGCGGCGCGGGAGCTGTGGGCGGGAATGGCCGCGCCGCTGCTGTCGTCGTTTGAAATCGATGCCCTGGAAGCGGCGCAGGAAGCCGCCCCCGAGCTACCGCGTGGGCTGCTGCTGGATGAGTGGCGTGAGGACTGGCGGGAGTTGACCACCCGGCTGGGCTGCGTCTCCATTCACCTTAACCACAAGCTGCTGGACGCCGGGCGGGTGGCAAGCCTGAAACAGGCCGGCCTGCATATCCTGGTGTATACCGTTAACAAACCCCAGCGCGCCGCCGAGCTGCTGCGCTGGGGCGTAGACTGCATCTGCACCGATGCCATTGACGTCATCGGGCCCCATTTCCAGCCTTAATAACCGCTGCGCGGCGGCTGGCCTTTACGGGTTGGTCTGCCGCAGCATCCCTCCGTTGTTGTTCGGCAGCACCTGCTGCGGCGGATTGAGATTCCCGCCCTGCGCCGCGCGCTGCTGATTGGTCTGCAGCTGGGTTTGCAGATGCTGCTGCTGGGAGCGAGTCTGATTGTTCAGATTCTGCTTCAGCATGCTCTGTTGCTGCTGTTGCTGCACCTTCATCTCATTTTGCATGCGCTGCTGGCTGGGGACCACGTAACCCGGCTGGTTGGGGTTGTTATCAATATTGATTGGCTGGGCTAAAACGCCGAGCGGCATCAGCGCCGCCAGAAATAACATCGCTTTCATGGTTTTCTCCTCCCGTGCGTGGGATCACTTAAGTGTACCTCGAATCCGCCATAACAATGATTTTTTAGGAGTTATCAACCAGGCTTAAGCGGGGAATGAAACCTACCTATCAGGAGTAAGACAATGATAAAAACAACAATCTGGCGTCAGGTGGTCATCGCTGCGTTGCTGGCGGGCGGTAGTTTTACCGTCGCCGCCAGTCCACCGCCGCCGCCGCCGGTCTCTTATGGCGTAGAGGAGGATGTATTCCACCCGGTGCGCGCCCGGCAGGGCATGGTGGCCTCGGTGGATGCGCTGGCCACCCGCGTCGGGGTGGATATTCTGCGCCAGGGCGGCAACGCCGTCGATGCGGCGGTGGCGGTTGGCTACGCGCTGGCGGTCACTCATCCGCAGGCGGGGAATATCGGCGGCGGCGGTTTTATGATGCTGCGGACGAAAGACGGCAAGACTACGGCGATCGATTTCCGCGAAATGGCGCCAGAGCAGGCCACCCGCGACATGTTCCTCGACGACCAGGGTAACCCGGACAGTAAAAAATCGCTCACCTCGCATCTGGCCTCTGGCACGCCAGGCAGCGTGGCGGGCTTCTCTCTTGCCCTGGAAAAATACGGCACCATGCCGCTGAACAAAGTGATCCGCCCGGCAATCAAGCTGGCGGAAGAGGGCTTTATTGTTAACGATGCGCTGGCGGACGATCTGAAGACCTACGGCAGCGAAGTGATCCCGCAGCACGAAAACAGTAAAGCGATCTTCTGGAAGAACGGCGAGCCGCTGAAGAAGGGCGACCGGCTGGTACAGAAGAACCTTGGGAAAAGCCTCGAGCTGATTGCCGAGCACGGTCCGGATGCCTTCTATAAAGGCGCTATTGCCGACCAGATCGCGGACGAGATGAAAAAGCACGGCGGGCTTATCACCAAAGCCGACCTCGCTAACTATAAGGCCGTGGAGCGCACGCCGATTAGCGGCGAATATCGCGGGTATGAGATCTACTCTATGCCGCCGCCCTCCTCCGGCGGGATCCACATCGTGCAGATCCTCAATATCCTCGAAAACTTCGATCTGCAGAAATATGGCTTTGGCAGCGCCGACGCTATGCAGGTGATGGCGGAGGCGGAGAAACACGCCTATGCCGACCGCTCTGAATATCTCGGCGACCCTGATTTCGTCAAAGTGCCGTGGCAGGCGCTGACCAGCAAAGCCTACGCCAAAGCGATTGCCGCCGAGATCGACGTCAATAAGGCGAAGCCTTCCAGCCAGATCCGCCCGGGCAAGCTGGCGCCCTATGAAAGCAACCAGACCACCCACTTCTCGGTGGTCGATAAAGACGGCAATGCGGTGGCGGTGACCTATACGTTGAATACCACCTTCGGCACCGGCATTGTGGCGGGGGACTCCGGCATTCTGCTGAATAACCAGATGGATGATTTCTCGGCGAAGCCCGGCGTACCTAACGTCTATGGCCTGGTGGGCGGCGACGCCAATGCGGTGGAGCCGAAAAAACGCCCGCTGTCGTCGATGTCGCCGACCATTGTGGTGAAAGACGGCAAAACCTGGCTGGTGACCGGCAGCCCGGGCGGCAGCCGGATCATCACCACGGTGCTGCAGATGGTGGTCAATACCATCGATTTCGGGATGAACGTCGCAGAAGCCACCAACGCCCCGCGCTTCCATCATCAATGGCTGCCGGATGAGCTGCGGGTGGAGAAAGGCTTTAGCCCGGATACCCTGAAGCTGCTGGAGGCGAAAGGGCAGAAAGTGGCGCTGAAAGAGGCGATGGGCAGCACTCAGAGCATTATGGTGGGGCCGGACGGGATGCTGTATGGCGCCTCCGACCCGCGTTCGCCGGATGATTTAACGGCGGGGTATTGATATGTTGCCCGGTGGCGCTGCTGCGCTTACCGGGCCAACCACTGCACGAACGCAGGTCGGGTAAGGCGAAGCCGCCACCCGGCAACATGCTACTTCATTCTCGCCATATAATATGCATCCACATATTCACCGTTGCGCAGCGCGTAACGCTTGCCGGTGCCTTCGATCTCAAATCCGTGTTTTTTGTACACCGCAATCGCCGGCTTGTTATCAGCGAACACCGTCAGCTCAATGCGGTCAACGCGCAGCCAGTTATCGCACAGATCGATCATCTCGCGCATCAGCGCGCTGCCGATACCGCGCCCCTGATGGCCGGCGGCAACCGCCATGCCAAAGGTCGCCACGTGGCTGCGACGAGGGCGCGGTTCGACATGGAGCGACAGATGCCCGGTAACCCGATCGTCCAGCGTCGCCACCAGATGGAAGGTATGGGGTTTGGGCTGTAGCTTCTCCTGCCAGGCTTCCATGGCGGGGTAAGGGATCTGTAGCGTGTCATGATAGACCTCCGGGTGCGCCATCAGCATACGTAAAGGTTCAGCATCGCGCGGTTCGGCATGGCGTATCACTATGTCACTCATTCCCTTGTCCTCTTTTTGGTGGTTGATTCTCCTTCACCATCTCTGACGGCAGCCGGGGAGTCAATGCCGTTTTTTGCAAAAAAAAGATAGACAAGTGCGAATGAGAATGATTATTATTGTCCTGCATTCAGGAAGACCCTTGCGGAAAGCCTGAAAGCACGACATTGCTCACATTGCTTCCAGTATTACTTTAGCCAGCCGGGTGCTGGCTTTTTTTTTGCTGCTACCTCAGGCGCTTTGCGGCCTGGCGGACATCACGCCGTCTTCCGCAACCAGGCCGATGAGATGACTTTTGCTTTCCGCCGCGGCCAGCACCTCGGCGCTGCCGGTGAACTGGCCGCCCTTTTTAATCGCCAGCGAGCGATAGGCGAGGGTGCCATCCAGATTGCCGTGTTCCTCAATGGTGATGCTGTCGCCGCGGCACTGGCCCTGAACCTTGCCATCAATAATCAGCTCACGGCAGCTGATGTTGCCCTCGACCTGACCTTCACGCATCACCTTAATCAGATGTTCTTTCGCCTCAATGTTGCCGGTAAGCTGGCCGTGAATATAGACATGGCCGCTGGCGACAATATTGCCGACGAAATGCACCCCGCTGGCGATGACTGTAGTCTCTTGTTTTTTGCTGGCGACCGCCTGGGATTCTGGGTTGTTTGCCGGAGGCGTGGCCACTTCTGACGTCTGAGGTTCCGTTTTATTTTTCTTAATAAACATCGCGTTAATTTTGTTCCGTTGGCTATGGAGGAGAAAGGCGACCAGTGCGCAGGCGGCCGCCAGGCGCGCCGGCACGATCGCATCGACAGACCAGGCGATCAGCGCGAGAAGCCAGAAAAAAAGGGCGCCGTTTAAGGCGAGATACTGTTTGTCCATCCGTAGCGGCTGGCTACTCCTTTAGTCATCAGCAACGTCCTGGTTTGCCCTCCACTTATCCGCAGTTTCGCCATTGAGATCAAGAGATTTAACCGAAAAATGTCGATTTAATCTGTTGTTAATCAATGAGTTGTTAATGATTACGTATGGATGGTACGCGACCTGTTTTTTTGACGAATCTTCACGGAAAACGGACTGAGAGGATGAAGTCATGTCCCGGCTTGCGCTATGGTTGAAGGTAGCTCATTAACTAAGGACAGCGTTATGACTCTGCACTGCGCATTTATTGGCTTCGGCAAAAGCACCACCCGCTACCATCTTCCTTACGTGTTACACCGCCAGGACCGCTGGCAGGTGGCGCACATCTATCGCCGTCGGGCGAAGCCCGAGGAGCAGGCGCCGCAGTATTCCCACATCCATTTCACCAGCGATCTCGATGAAGTATTAAACGACCCGCAGGTCAGGCTGGTGGTGGTCTGCACCCATGCCGACAGCCATTTTGACTATGCGAAAAAGGCGCTGGAGGCGGGGAAAAACGTGCTGGTGGAAAAGCCGTTCACCCCGACGCTGGAGGAAGCCAAGACCCTGTTTGCGCTGGCGAACAGCAAAGGCCTGACGGTGACGCCCTACCAGAACCGCCGCTTCGACTCCTGCTTCCTGACCACTAAAAAGGTGATTGAGAGCGGCAAACTTGGCGAACTGGTGGAGATCGAAAGCCATTTTGACAACTACCGTCCGCTGGCGGAGACCAACCCCGGCGGCCCGCAAAACGGCGAGTTCTATGGCCTTGGCGTGCATACCCTGGACCAGATTATTTCGCTGTTCGGCCGCCCGGACCATGTCGCTTACGATCTGCGCTCGCTGCGCAACAAAGCTAACCCGGATGATACCTTTGAGGCCCAGCTGTTCTACGGCGATCTGAAGGCCATCGTTAAGACCAGCCACCTGGTGCAGATCGACTACCCGAAATTCATCGTCCACGGCCATAAAGGCTCGTTTGTGAAATATGGTATCGACCAGCAGGAGACCAGCCTGAAAGCCAATATCATGCCGGGCGAGCCGGGCTTTGGCGCGGACGACAGCGTCGGCGAGCTGGTGTATGTCAACGAGGCGGGGGAGACGGTGCGCGAAGCGGTCCCGCTGGAGAGCGGCGACTATGGTCGGGTCTACGACGCGCTGTACGACACCCTCGTCAACGGCCAGCCAAATTACGTCAAGGAATCTGACGTTCTTACCAATATGGAGATCCTGCAGCGCGGCTTTGAGCAGCCCTCACCGGCCACCATTACTCTGGTGAAATAAGCCCAGTCGGCTCCTCTGCGCTTGTTCATATTTTTTGAACAGAGGAGTCAATTTTCACCCTCTATGATCGTCGGCGAAATGGGTCCACACTGACTCCATCGAAAACATATGGGGGTGCAACATGATCTACTTACGCAAAGCGAACGAACGTGGCCACGCTAACCATGGCTGGCTGGATTCCTGGCATACTTTCTCTTTCGCCAACTACTACGACCCGAACTTTATGGGCTTCTCCGCCCTGCGGGTGATTAACGACGACGTCATCGACGCCGGTCAGGGCTTCGGTACCCACCCGCATAAAGATATGGAGATCCTGACCTATGTACTGGAAGGGGCGGTGGAGCACCAGGACAGCATGGGCAACAAAGAGCAGGTGCCGGCGGGCGAGTTCCAGATCATGAGCGCGGGTACCGGGGTGCGTCACTCTGAGTACAACCCGAGCAAAACCGATCGTCTGCGTTTGTACCAGATCTGGATTATTCCGGAAGAAACCGGCATTACCCCGCGCTACGAGCAGCGCCGCTTCGACGCCGCCCAGGGCAAACAGCTGGTGCTGTCGCCGGATGCACGGGATGGCTCGCTGAAGGTCTATCAGGATATGGAGCTGTATCGCTGGGCGCTGCTGAAAGATGAGCAGTCGGTTCACCAGATTGCCGCGGAACGTCGCGTCTGGATCCAGGTCGTCAAAGGCGAAGTGACCATCAACGGTACCAAAGCCACTACCAGCGATGGTTTGGCTATCTGGGACGAGCAGGCGATTTCGGTTCATGCCGACAGCGATAGCGAAATCCTACTGTTCGATCTGCCGCCGGTTTGATCGTTATCTGAGGTCGTCTATACCCAAAATAATTCGAGTTGCAGAAAGGCGGCGACGCAGAGAATCCCCAGGAGCTTACTTAAGTAAGTGACTGGGGGTGAGCGAGGAAAGCCAACGCGCATGCAACTCGAAGTATGATAGGTATAAATAAATTGCGTAGCCTTCCCTCATGTTAGGGAAGGTTGCGCTTTGTCCGTGATAAACTGAGAAAATGTTCCCCGTTGATCACAGTCAGGACGATGAAAAAGAAAAGACCCGTACTTCAGGATGTAGCCGATCTTGTCGGCGTGACCAAAATGACGGTCAGTCGCTATTTACGCAACCCGGAGCAGGTCTCCGAAGCGCTGCGTGGCAAGATTGCCGTTGCCCTCGATGAACTGGGTTATATTCCCAATCGCGCCCCTGACATTCTCTCCAACGCCACCAGCCGCGCCATTGGCGTGCTGCTGCCATCGTTAACCAACCAGGTGTTCTCGGAAGTGCTGCGCGGGATTGAAAGCGTCACTGACGCCTTCGGCTATCAAACCATGCTGGCGCACTACGGCTACAAGCCGGAAATGGAAGAGAAACGCCTCGAATCGATGCTCTCCTGGAACATTGACGGCCTGATCCTCACCGAACGCACCCATACGCCCCGCACCCTGAAGATGATTGAAGTCGCCGGCATTCCGGTGGTGGAGCTAATGGACAGCCAGTCACCGTGCCTCGATATCGCGGTCGGTTTCGATAACTTCGAAGCGGCGCGGCAGATGACGGCGGCGATTATCGCCCGCGGCCACCGCCACGTTGCTTATCTCGGCGCGCGTCTTGATGAACGTACTATCATCAAACAGAAGGGGTACGAGCAGGCGATGCTCGATGCGGGCATGACGCCCTACAGCGTGATGGTGGAGCAGTCCTCGTCCTATTCATCCGGGATTGAGCTGATGCGCCAGGCGCGCCGCGAATACCCGCAGCTTGACGGCATCTTTTGCACCAACGATGACCTCGCGGTCGGCGCGGCCTTTGAGTGCCAGCGCCTGGGGCTGAAGATCCCGGACGACATGGCGATAGCCGGTTTCCACGGCCACGATATCGGCCAGGTGATGGAGCCGCGGCTGGCCAGCGTCCTGACCCCGCGCGAGCGGATGGGGCGCATTGGCGCCGAACGTCTGCTGGCGCGCATTCGTGGCGAAGCGATTACCCCTAAGATGTTAGATTTAGGTTTCACATTGTCACCGGGCGGATCAATTTAAACTGACAAGTTTGAAGTAGATCACACATATTCACATCTGGCACGAATGGATATTGCTTCTCCACAGGTCCGGCATGACAATGTTACCGATAACAGTTACCCGTAACAATTAACCGATACGCCGCCTTCGCGCTCAATGAGTCAGCCCCGGCGCGGCGTACCTGTCCGGTGGGAGGATGCTTTGAGCACGACTAATCATGATCACCACGTCTACGTTCTGATGGGCGTTTCCGGCAGCGGGAAATCCGCTGTCGCCAGCGAAGTGGCGCATCAGCTGCATGCCGCGTTTCTCGACGGCGACTTTCTGCATCCGCGCAGCAATATCACCAAGATGGCCTCCGGTGAGCCGCTCAACGATGACGACCGTACCCCGTGGCTGCAGGCGCTAAATGACGCCGCGTTTGCCATGCAGCGTACCAATAAGGTGTCGCTGATCGTCTGTTCGGCGCTGAAGAAGAGCTATCGCGACATTCTGCGCAAGGGCAACCCGAACCTCTCCTTCATCTACCTGAAAGGCGACTTCGAGGTGATCGAAAACCGTCTGAAGGCGCGTAAAGGGCACTTCTTCAAAACCCAAATGTTGGTGACGCAGTTTGAAACGCTGCAGGAACCAGGCGCCGACGAGAGCGATGTGCTTATCGTCGATATCGACCAGCCGCTGGAAGGCGTGGTGGCCAGCACCATTGAGGTGATCAACAAAGGCAGTCACTAGTGAGTACTTTAACGCTTGTTTTAACAGCAGTCGGCTCGGTATTGCTGCTGCTGTTTTTAGTCATGAAGGCGCGGATGCACGCCTTCGTGGCTTTGATGGTGGTTTCTATTGGCGCAGGTCTCTTCTCCGGCATGCCGCTGGATAAAATCGCGGCGACGATGGAGAAGGGGATGGGCGGTACGCTGGGCTTCCTGGCGATCGTCGTCGCGCTGGGCGCGATGTTCGGGAAGATCCTGCATGAAACGGGGGCGGTCGATCAGATTGCCGTCAAGATGCTCAAATCCTTCGGCCACAATCGCGCGCACTATGCGATTGGTCTCGCCGGCCTCATCTGCGCGCTGCCGCTGTTTTTCGAAGTGGCGATCGTGCTACTGATCAGCGTCGCCTTCTCGATGGCGCGCCATACCGGCACTAACCTCGTGAAGCTGGTGATCCCGCTGTTTGCCGGGGTGGCCGCCGCCGCGGCGTTCCTGCTGCCGGGACCGGCGCCGATGCTGCTGGCGTCGCAAATGCACGCCGACTTTGGCTGGATGATCCTGATTGGCCTGTGCGCGGCCATTCCGGGAATGATTATCGCCGGGCCGCTGTGGGGCAACTTCATCAGCCGCTACGTTGAGCTGCATATTCCTGACGACGTGACGGAGCCGCATCTCGGCGAAGGCAAAATGCCCTCCTTCGGCTTCAGCCTGTCGCTGATCCTGCTGCCGCTGGTGCTGGTAGGCCTGAAAACCATCGCCGCGCGCTTTGTGCCGGTGGGGTCGACCGCTTACGAATGGTTTGAATTTATCGGTCACCCATTCACCGCGATCCTGGTAGCCTGCCTGGTGGCGATCTACGGCCTGGCGGTACGTCAGGGGATGGCGAAAGACCGGGTGATGGAGATCTGCGGTCATGCACTGCAGCCGGCGGGCATTATCCTGTTGGTGATCGGGGCAGGCGGCGTCTTCAAGCAGGTGCTGGTTGACTCCGGCGTCGGCCCGGCGCTGGGTGAAGCGCTGACCGGTATGGGGCTGCCGATCGCCATTACCTGCTTCGTGCTGGCGGCGGCGGTGCGTATCATCCAGGGCTCCGCCACCGTGGCGTGCCTGACGGCGGTCGGCCTGGTGATGCCGGTGATTGAGCAGCTGAACTACAGCGGCGCGCAGATGGCGGCATTGTCTATCTGTATCGCCGGCGGCTCGATTGTCGTGAGCCATGTGAACGACGCCGGCTTCTGGCTGTTCGGTAAATTTACCGGCGCCACCGAAGCCCAGACGCTGAAAACCTGGACGATGATGGAAACCATCCTCGGCACCACCGGGGCGATTGTCGGCATGATTGCCTTCCAGCTGCTGAGCTAAGTCTGTTCGCCACCCGCTCGCGGGTGGCCAAAAGCCAGGGTAACGCCGTTTACCCTGGCTTCCCGGCGATAAGCCGCGCTTTTTCCCTCTTTTCTCTTCCCGCTCCTCGCCCTTATTAGCGCTACGACGATGCTCGTATCCTTCGGCAAGCCTTGCTGCACCTGGGTTTGTTGCCTCTTTTTGGCAAGGGGAAAATCAGCGGATTTCGCGCTTAATCCATAATCAGGATCAATAAAATCGCGACGGAAAATGTTCCATTCCCTGGGTGATTTCCCCGATAATCATTGCGCTTTGACGACGACCAGCGACGGTGGACAATGTGCAAGATAAGTTGCTTTTCTGATTGTTCAGCAATCATTGATTAATTTCACTTGCGACTTTAGCTGCATTTTGTAAGGTGAGGGATAATCCAGTTGGAAACTGGTCAGGCACAAACAGCACACACCTCGCAGGAATACGTTATGAAAAATGTTGGTTTTATCGGCTGGCGCGGAATGGTCGGCTCTGTTCTCATGCAACGCATGGTTGAAGAGCGCGATTTCGACGCCATTCGCCCGGTGTTCTTCTCTACCTCCCAGCTGGGACAGCCAGCGCCGTCTTTCGGCGGTAGCACCGGTGGCACGCTTCAGGATGCGTTCGATCTGGACGCGCTGAAGGCACTGGACATTATTGTCACGTGCCAGGGCGGCGATTACACCAACGAGATTTACCCGAAGCTGCGCGAAAGCGGCTGGCAGGGTTACTGGATTGACGCCGCCTCTTCGCTGCGCATGAAGGACGATGCGATCATTATCCTCGACCCGGTTAACCAGGACGTGATCACCGCCGGCCTGAACAACGGCGTAAAAACCTTTGTCGGCGGCAACTGTACCGTCAGCCTGATGCTGATGTCCCTCGGCGGCCTGTTTGCCCAGGATCTGGTGGAGTGGGTCAGCGTGGCGACATACCAGGCGGCTTCCGGCGGCGGCGCGCGTCATATGCGCGAACTGCTGAGCCAGATGGGCCAGCTGCACAACCACGTCGCGGCAGAGCTGGCGGACCCGGCTTCCGCCATTCTGGATATCGAGCGCAAAGTGACGTCGCTGACCCGCAGCGGCGAGCTGCCGGTGGATAACTTCGGCGTACCGCTGGCGGGCAGCCTGATCCCGTGGATCGACAAACAGCTGGATAACGGCCAGAGCCGCGAAGAGTGGAAAGGCCAGGCGGAGACCAACAAGATCCTCGCCACCTCGTCCGTTATCCCGGTAGACGGCCTGTGCGTCCGCGTCGGCGCGCTGCGCTGCCACAGCCAGGCGTTCACCATTAAGCTGAAAAAAGATGTCTCTATTCCGACCGTTGAGGAGCTGCTGGCCGCGCACAACCCGTGGGCCAAAGTGGTACCGAACGATCGCGACATTACCATGCGCGAGCTGACCCCAGCCGCGGTGACTGGCACCCTGACCACCCCGGTAGGTCGCCTGCGTAAACTGAATATGGGGCCGGAGTATCTGTCGGCCTTTACCGTTGGCGACCAGCTGCTGTGGGGCGCCGCGGAGCCGCTGCGCCGGATGCTTCGCCAGCTGGCGTAAGCGCAGGATGAACAGAAAGGGGGTCTTCGAGCCCCCTTTTTTTTTGCGTAATACAAGGAGTAAACGCGGATGTTAGATTTTTCCCCACGGAGGTAACTCAGCCTTGGCTATGCTTTAAGTAAGGAATTCCTTACCTGAAGGTGGGACGGAGCAGAAGGATGCAGAAAGCGCTGCGCCGTTCAGGTCAAAAAAAGTCGCCAGTTACAGGAATGAGCGACACTTACAACAGGATGAAAGCATGTCTAATCATATCGATAGAGACGTGATTAATGCGCTAATCGCCGGTCATTTCGCGGACCCTTTTTCCGTGCTCGGCATGCACCGTACCGACGCCGGGCTGGAAGTGCGCGCATTATTACCCGATGCCACCGATGTGTGGGTTATTGAACCGAAAACCGGACGCAAAGTCGGCAAGCTCGAATGCCTCGACTCGCGTGGTTTCTTCAGCGGCGTTCTGCCGCGGCGTAAAAACGCCTTTCGCTATCAGCTGGCCGTCACCTGGCACGGGCAGCAGAATCTGATTGATGACCCTTATCGCTTTGGTCCGCTGCTGCAGGATCTTGACGTCTGGCTGCTGTCGGAAGGGACCCACCTGCGCCCTTACGAAACGCTGGGCGCGCACGCCGCCACCATGGACGGCGTCACCGGCACCCGTTTCTCGGTATGGGCGCCGAACGCCCGTCGCGTCTCAGTGGTGGGGCAGTTTAACTACTGGGACGGCCGGCGCCACCCGATGCGATTCCGCAAAGAGTCCGGCATCTGGGAACTGTTCGTCCCGGGCGCGCACAATGGCCAGCTGTATAAATTCGAGCTGATTGACGCCCACGGCCATCTGCGGGTCAAAGCTGACCCTTACGCCTTTGAATCGCAAATGCGTCCGGAAAGCGCCTCGCTTATCTGTGACCTGCCGCCTAAAGTCGAACAGCCGGCGGACCGCAAAGCGGCGAACCAGTTCGATGCCCCTGTCTCTATCTATGAAGTGCATCTTGGCTCATGGCGTCGCCATACCGACAATAATTTCTGGCTGAGCTACCGCGAGCTGGCCGACCAGCTGGTGCCCTACGCGAAATGGATGGGCTTCACCCATCTCGAGCTGCTGCCGGTTAACGAGCACCCGTTCGACGGCAGCTGGGGCTATCAACCCACCGGCCTCTATGCGCCGACCCGCCGGTTCGGCACCCGCGATGATTTCCGTTACTTTATCAACGCCGCGCACGCCGCCGGGCTAAACGTCATTCTGGACTGGGTGCCTGGCCACTTCCCGGCGGATGATTTTGCCCTTGCCTCTTTCGATGGCACCGCCCTGTATGAGCACAGCGATCCGCGCGAGGGGTATCACCAGGACTGGAATACCCTGATCTACAACTACGGACGCCGCGAAGTCAGCAACTTCCTGGTGGGAAATGCGCTGTACTGGATCGAACGCTTCGGCATCGATGCTCTGCGCGTCGACGCGGTGGCTTCGATGATCTATCGCGACTATAGCCGCAAGGCGGGGGAGTGGATCCCCAATGAATACGGTGGCCGGGAAAATCTGGAAGCCATTGAGTTTCTGCGCAACACCAACCGCATCCTTGGCGAACAGACGCCGGGCGCGGTCACCATGGCGGAAGAGTCCACCGATTTCGCCGGGGTAACCCGTCCGCCAGCCGGCGGCGGCCTCGGTTTCTGGTTCAAATGGAACCTTGGCTGGATGCACGACACCCTGGATTACATGAAACTCGATCCGGTGCACCGCCGCTTCCATCACGACAAAATGACCTTCGGCATGCTCTACAACTACACCGAGAACTTTGTGCTGCCGCTCTCCCACGATGAAGTGGTGCACGGCAAAAAATCGATTCTCGACCGCATGCCGGGGGACGCCTGGCAGAAGTTCGCCAACCTGCGCGCCTACTACGGCTGGCTGTTCGCCTTCCCCGGGAAAAAGCTGCTGTTTATGGGCAATGAGTTCGCCCAGGGCCGCGAGTGGAACCACGACGGCAGCCTCGACTGGCATCTGCTGGAGGGCGGCGACAACTGGCACCACGGCGTCCAGCGGCTGGTGCGCGACCTGAACCATACCTATCGCCACCATAAGGCGCTGCACGAGCTGGACTTTGACCCGTACGGCTTCGAATGGCTGGTGGTGGACGACCACGAGCGCTCAGTGTTTGTCTTTGTGCGCCGCGACCGGGCGGGGAACGAGATTATCGTCGCCAGCAACTTCACGCCGGTGCCGCGCCACGACTACCGCTTCGGCATCAACCAGCCGGGCCGCTGGCGCGAGGCGTTGAATACCGACTCAATGCACTATCACGGCAGCAACCAGGGCAACGGCGGGGTGGTGGAAAGCGATGCCATCCCCAGCCACGGTCGCGAACATTCGCTGTCCCTGACCCTGCCGCCGCTGGCGACGATCTGGCTGGTCCGGGAGGCGCAATGACCAACCTCGCGGCAGGCAAGCCTGCGCCGTTGGGCGCCAGCTATGACGGCAAGGGGGTGAACTTCGCCCTCTTCTCCGCCCACGCGGAGCGGGTGGAGCTGTGCGTGTTCGACGAGCAGGGCAACGAGCAACGCTTCGATCTCCCGGCGCGCAGCGGCGACATCTGGCACGGCTGGCTGGCTGCCGTCGGGCCGGGCCTGCGCTACGGCTACCGGGTGCATGGCCCCTGGGATCCGGCGCAGGGACACCGCTTTAACCCGGCCAAGCTGCTGCTCGATCCCTGCGCTCACCGGGTTGAGGGCGATCTGCCGGACGACGAGCGCCTGCACGGCGGAATGTGGCAGCCGGATCATCGCGATAGCGCCGCGATAGCGCCAAAATCGCAGGTAGTGGATCTGCGTTACGACTGGCTGGGCGATAAACCGCCGCGTACCCCGTGGGGGGAAACGGTGATTTATGAAGCGCACGTGAAAGGGCTCACCCTGCTTAATCCGCAGCTGCCGGAAGCCATTCGCGGAACGTATAAGGCGCTGGGCCACCCGGTGATGATCGCTTACTTCAAATCGCTGGGCATCAGCGCCCTTGAACTGTTGCCGGTGGCGCAGTTCGCCAGCGAGCCGCGACTGCAGCGGATGGGGTTGAGCAACTACTGGGGCTACAACCCGCTGGCCTGGTTCGCGCTGGATCCGCGCTATGCCAGCGACCCGACGCGCGCCCTGGATGAGTTTCGCGATGCGGTTAAGGCGCTGCACGCCGCCGGTATCGAGGTGATTCTGGATATCGTGCTCAACCATAGCGCGGAAATCGATCTTGAAGGTCCCACCGTCTCCCTGCGCGGAATCGACAACCGTAGCTATTATTGGGTAAGGGAAGATGGCGATTATCACAACTGGACCGGGTGCGGGAATACGCTCAATCTCAGCCACCCGGGGGTAGTGGAACTGGCGCGCCAGTGTTTGCGCTTCTGGGTGGATGAGTGCCATGTCGACGGTTTTCGCTTCGATCTCGCCTCAGTGATGGGACGGACGCCGGAATTCCGCCAGGATGCGCCGCTGTTCGAGGCTATCCGCCACGACAGCGTGCTGTCGCAGGTGAAACTGATCGCCGAACCCTGGGATATCGGCCCGGGGGGCTACCAGGTGGGCAATTTTCCCCCGCTGTTCGCCGAGTGGAACGACCATTTTCGCGATAGCGCCCGCCGCTTCTGGCTGCAGCAAAACGTCTCCCTGGGGGATTTCGCGCAACGCTTCGCGGCCTCCAGCGATCTCTTTGCCCGTGATGGCAAGCCGCCATCGGCGACGGTCAATCTGGTGACGGCCCACGATGGCTTCACGCTGCGCGACTGCGTTTGTTTCAATCAGAAACACAATGAGGCGAACGGGGAGGAGAATCGCGATGGGACTAACAATAACTACAGCAACAATCATGGTATAGAAGGATTAGAAGCTAATTTTGCGGTGATTGAACGGCGACGCGCCAGCGTGCATGCGCTGCTGACGACGCTGCTGCTGGCTCAGGGGACGCCGATGCTGCTGGCGGGCGATGAGCAGGGCCACAGCCAGCACGGCAACAATAATGCCTACTGTCAGGACAACGCCCTGACCTGGCTCGACTGGCGCCAGGCGAACCCGGGATTAACCGCCTTTACCGCGGCGCTGATCCACCTGCGCCGGCGCATTCCGGCGCTCACCCGCAACCGCTGGTGGCAGGAGGGGGATGGCAGCGTCCGCTGGCTTAATCGCCATGCCCAGCCGCTGACTGCCGGGGAGTGGCAGCAGGGGGCAGCGTGTATGCAGATCCAGTTGTCGGATCGCTGGCTGCTCACGCTGAACGCCACCGCAGAGGTGGTCGATATGGTTTTACCCGAGGGGGAATGGCGCGCCGTTCCTCCATTCGCCGGAGAGGATAATCCGGTCATCATGGCTGTCTGGCATGGGCCCGCGCACGGAGTGTGCGTATTTCAAAGGTCGTAAGCCCTGAAGCTTCCGGTTGAACCCGTGGCGGCGGCGCGGCGGGATGAGCAGGAAAGCGGGGGTGTAAAAAGGAGTTAATCATGGTTAGGCTTGAAAAAAACGATCCGCTGATGCTGGCGCGTCAATTACCTATCAAATCCGTGGCGTTGATCCTCGCGGGCGGCCGTGGCACCCGGCTTAAGGATCTCACCATTAAGCGTGCGAAACCTGCCGTTCACTTCGGCGGCAAGTTCCGTATTATCGATTTCGCATTATCTAACTGCATTAACTCAGGGATCCGCCGTATCGGCGTTATTACCCAGTATCAGTCGCATACGCTGGTACAGCACATCCAGCGCGGCTGGTCGTTCTTCAGCGAAGAGATGAACGAGTTTGTCGATCTGCTGCCGGCCCAACAGCGCGTACACGGCGAAAACTGGTATCGCGGCACGGCGGACGCGGTGACGCAGAACCTGGACATCATCAGCCGCTACAAGGCCGAGTACGTGGTGATCCTCGCGGGCGACCATATTTATAAGCAGGACTACTCGCGCATGCTGATCGACCATGTCGAAAAAGGGGCGCGTTGCACCGTGGCCTGCATGCCGGTGCCCATTGAAGAGGCATCCGCCTTCGGCGTCATGGCGGTCGACGAAAACGAAAAAATCATTGAGTTTGTCGAGAAACCCGCCAACCCGCCGGCGATGCCGACCGACCCGACCAAATCGCTGGCCAGCATGGGCATTTATGTCTTCGACGCCGCCTATCTTTATGAGCTGCTGGAGGAAGACGATCGCAACGAGAACTCCAGCCATGATTTCGGCAAAGACATCATTCCGAAGATCACCGAAGCTGGCATGGCTTATGCACATCCTTTCCCGCTCTCCTGCGTGCAGTCCGACCCGAACGCCGAGCCGTACTGGCGCGACGTGGGGACGCTGGAGGCCTACTGGAAGGCCAACCTCGATCTGGCGTCAGTCACGCCGGAGCTGGATATGTACGACCAGAACTGGCCGATCCGTACCCATATGGAATCGCTGCCGCCGGCGAAGTTCGTGCAGGACCGTTCCGGAAGCCACGGCATGACCCTGAACTCGCTGGTCTCCGGGGGCTGCATTATCTCCGGGTCGGTGGTGGTGCAGTCGGTGCTGTTCCCGCGCGTGCGGGTGAACTCATTCTGTAACATTGATTCGGCAGTCTTGTTGCCAGATGTCTGGGTGGGGCGCTCATGCCGCCTGCGTCGCTGCGTGATTGACCGCGCCTGCGTCATCCCGGAAGGAATGGTGATTGGTGAGAACGCGGAAGAGGATGCACGCCGCTTCTATCGCTCAGAGGAAGGTATCGTGCTGGTGACCCGCGACATGCTGCGGAAATTGGGGCACAAACAGGAGCGCTAATGCAGGTCTTACATGTATGTTCTGAGATGTTCCCGCTGTTAAAGACGGGCGGTCTGGCGGACGTCATCGGCGCGCTGCCGGCGGCGCAAATCGCGGAGGGTATCGATACGCGCGTGCTGTTGCCGGCGTTTCCCGATATCCGCCGCGGCGTGGTGGATGCCCAGGTGGTGACCCGCCGGGATACGTTCGCCGGGCGGATCACGCTGCTGTACGGCCACTTTAACGGCGTGGGGATCTATCTGATAGACGCCCCGCATCTCTATGACCGGCCGGGGAGCCCTTACCACGATACCAACCAGCACGCTTATACCGACAACGTTCTGCGCTTTGCGCTGCTGGGCTGGGTGGGAAGCGAAATGGCCAGCGGACTGGATCCGTTCTGGCGCCCGGATGTGGTCCATGCCCACGACTGGCACGCCGGCCTGACGCCGGCCTACCTGGCGGCGCGCGGGCGTCCGGCTAAATCGGTCTTTACCGTGCACAACCTGGCGTACCAGGGGATGTTTTACTCCTGGCATATGAATGATATCGAGCTGCCGTGGTCGTTTTACAACATGCATGGCCTCGAGTTTAACGGCCAGATCTCGTTTCTGAAGGCCGGTCTTTACTACGCCGACCATATTACGGCGGTGAGCCCGACCTATGCGCGCGAGATCACCGAGCCGCAGTACGCCTACGGCATGGAGGGGCTGCTGCGTCAGCGCCATCATGAAGGGCGGCTGTCGGGAATTCTCAACGGCGTTGACGACGGTATCTGGAGCCCGCAAAACGACCTCCTGCTGCCGATGCGCTACGATCGCGACACGCTGGAGGAGAAGGCGGAGAACAAGCGTCAGCTGCAGATCGCCATGGGCCTGAAGGTCGATGATAAAGCGCCGCTGTTTGCCGTCGTCAGCCGTCTCACCAGCCAGAAAGGGCTCGATCTGGTGCTTGAAGCGCTGCCGGGCCTGCTTGAGCAGGGCGGCCAGCTGGCGCTGTTGGGCGCCGGCGACCCGGTGCTGCAGGAAGGGTTCCTCGCCGCCGCTGCCGAACACCCGGGCAAGGTGGGGGTGCAGATTGGCTATCATGAGGCCTTCTCCCACCGCATTATGGGGGGCGCCGACGTCATTCTGGTCCCGAGCCGCTTTGAACCCTGCGGCCTGACCCAGCTGTACGGTCTGAAGTACGGTACGCTGCCGCTGGTGCGCCGCACCGGCGGGCTGGCGGACACGGTCTCTGACAGTTCGCTGGAGAACCTTGCCGATGGTCTGGCGACAGGTTTTGTCTTTGAGGACAGCAATGCGCTGTCATTGCTGCGCGCTATACGTCGCGCCTTTGTCCTCTGGTCGCGCCCATCGCTCTGGCGCTATGTGCAGCGTCAGGCGATGAATATGGATTTTAGCTGGCAGGTTGCCGCGAACTCCTATCGCGAACTTTATCAACGCTTGATGTAATCACTGGAGTCATTGTTATGAATGTACCCTTTAGCTATGCATCACCGACGCTGAGCGTTGAGGCGTTAAAACATTCTATTGCCTATAAGCTGATGTTTATCATCGGTAAAGATCCGGCCATCGCCAACAAGCATGAATGGCTTAACGCCACGCTGTTTGCCGTTCGCGATCGCATGGTGGAGCGCTGGCTGCGCTCCAACCGCGCGCAGCTCTCGCAGGAAGTGCGCCAGGTATACTATCTGTCGATGGAGTTCCTGATCGGCCGTACCCTCTCGAATGCCTTGTTGTCGCTCGGCATCTATGACGATGTGAGCAGCGCGCTGGCGGAGATGGGGCTCGATCTCGAAGAGCTGATCGATGAAGAGAACGACCCTGGGCTTGGCAACGGCGGTCTGGGTCGCCTGGCGGCCTGCTTCCTTGACTCCCTGGCGGCGCTGGGTCTGCCGGGACGTGGCTACGGGATCCGCTACGACTACGGGATGTTTAAACAGAATATCGTCGATGGCCGGCAAAAAGAGTCCCCTGACTACTGGCTGGAGTACGGTAACCCGTGGGAGTTTGAGCGCCACAACACCCGCTATAAAGTGCGCTTCGGCGGCCGCATTCAGCAGGAGGGGAAGAAAACCCGCTGGATAGAGACGGAAGAGATCATTGCCGAAGCCTACGATCAGATTATCCCCGGCTTTGACACCGACGCCACCAACACGCTGCGTCTGTGGAGCGCGCAGGCCAGTAGCGAAATTAACCTCGGTAAGTTTAACCAGGGCGACTACTTCGCCGCGGTAGAGGATAAGAACCACTCCGAAAACGTCTCCCGCGTCCTCTATCCGGACGACTCGACCTACTCCGGCCGCGAGCTGCGCCTGCGCCAGGAGTATTTCCTCGTCTCGGCCACGGTGCAGGATATTCTGAACCGCCACTATCTGTTGCATAAGACCTATGACAACCTGGCGGACAAGATAGCCATCCACCTGAATGACACCCACCCGGTGCTGTCGATACCGGAGCTGATGCGCCTGCTTATCGACGAGCATAAATTCAGCTGGGACGAGGCGTTCGAGGTGACCTGTCAGGTCTTCTCCTATACCAACCATACCCTGATGAGCGAAGCGCTCGAGACCTGGCCGGTGGATATGCTGGGCAAAATTCTCCCGCGCCATCTGCAGATTATCTTTGAGATTAACGACTACTTCCTCAAGACCCTGCAGGAGCAGTATCCCAACGATACCGCGCTGCTCAGCCGGACCTCGATTATCGACGAGTCAAACGGCCGTCGCGTGCGGATGGCCTGGCTGGCGGTGGTGGTCAGCCACAAGGTCAATGGGGTGTCGGAGCTACATTCCCGATTGATGGTGGAGTCGCTGTTTGCCGAATTCGCCAAAATTTTCCCGATGCGCTTTATCAACGTGACCAACGGCGTCACGCCGCGCCGCTGGCTGGCGCTGGCCAACCCGCCGCTGTCGAAAGTGCTGGATGAGCATATCGGCCGCACCTGGCGGACCGATCTGAGCCAGCTTGACGAGCTGAAGCAGCATATCGACTATCCGACGGTCAATCAGGCAGTGCGTCAGGCTAAACTGGAAAACAAACAGCGGCTGGCCAGCTATATTGCGCAGCAGCTTAATGTGGTGGTGAATCCGAAGGCGCTGTTTGATGTGCAGATCAAACGCATTCACGAGTACAAACGCCAGCTGATGAATGTGCTGCACGTCATTACCCGCTATAACCGGATCAAAGCCGATCCGCAGGCGGAGTGGGTGCCGCGGGTGAACATTTTCGCCGGTAAGGCGGCTTCAGCCTACTACATGGCCAAGCATATTATTCACCTGATCAACGATGTGGCGGCGGTGATCAATAACGATCCGCAGATTGGCGACAAGCTGAAGGTCGTTTTTATCCCCAACTACAGCGTCAGCCTGGCGCAGCTGATCATTCCGGCGGCAGACCTGTCGGAACAGATCTCGCTCGCAGGCACGGAAGCCTCCGGCACCAGTAATATGAAGTTTGCCCTTAACGGCGCGCTGACGATCGGCACCCTCGACGGGGCGAACGTGGAGATGCAGGAGCACGTGGGCGAAGAGAATATCTTTATCTTCGGCAACACCGCGGAAGAGGTGGAGGAGCTGCGTCGCAGCGGCTATAAACCTCGCGAATATTACGAGCAGGATGAAGAGCTTCACCAGGCGCTGACGCAGATCGGTACCGGCGTTTTCAGCCCGGCGGAACCGGGGCGCTACCGCGACCTGCTGGATTCGCTGATTAACTTTGGCGACCACTACCAGGTGCTGGCGGACTATCGTAGCTATGTGGACTGCCAGGATCGCGTCGACGAGCTGTATCAACATCCGGAAGAGTGGGCCTACAAGGCGATGCTGAATATTGCCAATATGGGCTACTTCTCTTCCGACCGGACGATCCAGGAGTACGCGAAATACATCTGGCATATCGACCCGGTAAGGCTGTAAGCCAGTCAACGCAACACAACGGGGCCATTTGGCCCCGTTGTTTCATTATTGCGGTTGGATCCGGCCTCAGGCGTTTGCGCAGGCCCGCGCAGCCGGGCGCGTTAAGACGCTAACGACAGCTCAGACTTTCCCGCATGCTGCGCCAGCCATTCGCTGATGCGCGCCTGCTGCTCGCCATTCAGCCACATGCCCTGTTTGGTTCGACGCCAGATGGCGTCATCCAGGCTGCGCACCCATTCATGCTCAACCAGATACTTCAGCTCGGCTTCATAAAACTCATGGCCGAAATCTTCCCCCAGATCGCTCAGGGCGCTTGCTTCCTTGAGGATCCACTCGCTGTTGCTCCCGTAGGTGCGGGCATAATGGCGGGCCAGTGACTCACTGATGAACGGGAAGCGACGGCGCAGTTTTGCCGCGTAGTCGTCGCGGTCGCCGCCGATATCGCCGCCGGGGAGCACCGCGGTTTTGGTCCATGCCGGGCCGATCCCTTTGTAATAGGGGGTCAGTTTTTCCAGCGCATGCTCGGCCAGTTTGCGATAGGTGGTCAGCTTCCCGCCGAAGACGGAGAGCAGCGGCGCCTGGCCGTTCTCATCGTGAATATCCAGCGTGTAGTCGCGGGTGATCGCCTGCGGTGAATCCGACTCGTCATCGCACAGCGGACGGACGCCGGAGTAGGTCCAGACGATATCGTCCCGGCTGAGGGTCTTTTTAAAGTGCGCGTTATAGACGTTCAGCAGGTAATTAATCTCGTTATCATCAATGGCCACCGCTTTCGGATCGCCCTTATACTCGACGTCCGTCGTGCCGATGATGGAGAACTCATCCATCCACGGGATAACAAACACAATACGTTTATCTTCGTTTTGCAGAATGTAGGCCTGCTTCTGGGTATGCACCCGCGGCACCACGATGTGGCTGCCCTTGATCAGGCGGATACCGTAAGGCGAGCGGAGATGCATCCCTTCGTCGAAGAACTGTTTGACCCATGGACCGGTGGCATTGACCAGACCGCGCGCCTTCCAGGTAAACTTCTCGCCGCTATCGATATCTTCCGCTTCCACCACCCACAGGCCGTTCTCCCGTTTTGCCGAGATGGCGCGAGTGCGGGTCCGCACCTCGCCGCCTTTGCGGACGACCATCTGCGCGTTGGCCAGCACCAGGCGGGCATCGTCGACCCAGCAGTCGGAATATTCGAAACCGCGCACAATTTCCGGCTTAAGTACCGATTCTGCGCCAAAACGCAAGCCGGTGGATCCCGGCAGACTGGTGCGTTTGCCCAGATGATCGTACATAAACAAGCCGATGCGGATCATCCATGCCGGACGCAGATGCGGGCGATGCGGGAGACGAAAGCGCATCGGGAAGGCGATATGCGGGGCCATTTTTAACAGCACTTCGCGTTCGGCCAGCGCTTCGCTGACCAGGCGGAACTCATAGTGTTCGAGGTAGCGTAGCCCGCCGTGGATCAGTTTGGAACTGGCGCTGGAGGTGGCGCAGGCGAGATCGCGCGCTTCCAGCATCAGTACGGATAAACCACGCCCGGCGGCATCTGCCGCGATACCGGCACCGTTGATGCCTCCGCCTATCACAATCAGATCTTTGGTTTCCACGTTCTTACCCTCTCACACTTTCGTTTAAGCTCACAAATGCTCGATATCGCTCACTATAGCAAACAAACGCGCTTTTGGTAACATCAAAAAAACATTTTGGAGTGATGGGTGTAACATATTGGCGTTTCTTTACCGCCTGACGGTACACTACAGGGTAAAATTGGGCCGGCCACTGCCCGTCATGACGAGAAAGAGAAGAGAACCATGGAACAGTTTGAATGTATCAACGTTGAAGAAGCGCACCAGAAACTGCATCAGCAGACGGCGGTTTTGGTCGATATCCGCGATCCGCAAAGCTATGCGATGGGCCATACGCCGGGCGCGTTTCATCTGACCAACGATACCCTGGGCGCGTTTATGCGTGACAACGACTTTGACACGGCGGTGATGGTGATGTGCTATCACGGCAACAGCAGCAAGGGCGCCGCGCAGTATCTGCTGCAGCAGGGGTTTGATAAGGTCTACAGCGTTGACGGCGGGTTCGACGCCTGGCATCGCCATTTCCCGGCGGAAGTGGCGCACGGGACGTTTTAACGACTGGCAGGTATACTATCTCCCTTTGTGTGGAATAAGCGATTCGCTGCATGTTAATGATTACCTCTTTTGCCAACCCGCGCGTGGCCCAGGCGTTTGTCGATTATATGGCGACGCAGGGGATTATCCTGACTATCCAGCAGCACACCCAGAGCGACGTCTGGCTGGCTGATGAGAGTCAGGCCGGGCGCGTCAGGGCTGAGCTGGCGCGTTTTCTCGAAAACCCGGCGGACCCGCGCTATCTGGCGGCGAGCTGGCAGTCCGGTCAGACCAACAGCGGGTTGCGCTATCAGCGCTTTCCTTTCTTTGCCACGCTGCGGCATAACGCCGGCCCGTTCACCTGGGCGATTCTGCTGATCTGCATCGCGGTGTTCATCCTGCAAAATCTGCTGGGCGATCAGCCGGTGATGATTTGGCTGGCCTGGCCCTACGATCCTTCGCTGCAGTTCGAAGCCTGGCGCTATTTCAGCCATGCTTTCATGCATTTCTCGCTGATGCATATTCTCTTCAACCTGCTATGGTGGTGGTATCTCGGCGGCGCGGTGGAAAAGCGCATCGGCAGCGGCAAGCTGGTGGTGATCACCGTCATCAGCGCCCTGTTGAGCGGCTTTGTGCAGCACCAGTTTAGCGGCCCGTGGTTTGGCGGGCTGTCGGGCGTGGTTTACGCGCTGATGGGCTATGTCTGGCTGCGGGGCGAGCGCGATCCGCAGAGCGGTATTTATCTGCAGCGCGGGTTGATACTCTTCTCTTTAGTGTGGTTAATTGCTGGCTGGTTTGACGTTTTCGGCATGGCGATCGCCAACGGCGCGCACGTGGCTGGTCTGGCGACCGGCCTGGCGATGGCGTTTGTCGATACCTTGCATGGGCGAAAACGCGCATAAAGACTTACCGACAGGGGTCGGGTAGGCGACATTTTTCCAGGGATATTTCATGAAACAAACACAACGTCATGACGCCATTATCGAGCTGGTAAAAAAACAGGGTTACGTCAGCACGGAAGAGCTGGTTGAGCAGTTCGCGGTCAGCCCGCAGACCATCCGCCGCGACCTGAACGATTTAGCCGAACAGAAAATGATCCTCCGTCATCACGGCGGCGCGGCGCTGCCCTCCAGCTCGGTGAACACCTCCTGGCACGATCGCAAAGCGACCCAGACGGCGGAGAAAGAGCGTATCGCCCGGCGGGTGGCCAGCGAGATCCCGGACGGGGCGACGCTGTTTATCGATATCGGCACCACGCCGGAAGCGGTGGCGCACGCCCTGCTCGATCACAACGATTTGCGGATTGTGACCAATAACCTGAACGTCGCCAACACGCTGATGGTGAAAGAGGACTTCCGCATTATTCTCGCCGGCGGCGAACTGCGCAGCCGCGACGGCGGGATCATCGGGGAAGCCACCCTCGACTTTATCTCGCAGTTCCGTCTCGACTTCGGCATTCTCGGCATCAGCGGCGTCGACAGCGATGGCTCGCTGCTGGAGTTTGATTATCATGAAGTGCGCACCAAGCGCGCGATTATTGAGAATTCACGCCACGTGATGCTGGTGGTGGATCATACCAAGTTTGGCCGCAACGCGATGGTCAACATGGGCAGCATCAGCATGGTCGATGCGGTCTATACCGATGTGCTGCCGCCGGCGGGCGTGCTCAAGGTCATCACCGATAACAACCTCCAGCTCGAGCTGTGCTAAGCGACAACGGCGTCGTCAGACGCCGTATCCCATCATCTTAAGCAACTGCTGGGCATGCTGCACCGCGTCCTGACGGTGGGCGACGCCCAGTTTCTGATACAGGTTGCGAATATGGGTCTTGATGGTGGTGGCCGCCACGTCAAGCTCGCCGGCAATCTGCTCGTTGCTGTAGCCGGAATAGATTAAGCCAAGCACCTGCCATTCGCGCTGGGTCAGCGGGCTGGTGCGGATAAGCTCCGGCACCTCGGGGTGATTCAGCAGCCGCTCGACGAACCCTTCGTCAAAGTGGGCGAATTTGTGGCGATGATGCTGGTTGATGTCGCGCAGAATACGCTGGGCGCGATGCTGCTCCAGCTCCGGCAGGGTGTTCAGCTGGATCAGCTGGCGCAGCTGCTGGGCCATCGCCTCGCCTTCAATCACAAAGTGGTTGATAAAGCCGGTGCGGTTGGCGAGCGTCAGGGCTTCCAGCAGGGCTTTCTGCGCTTCGCTCTTGCGTCCTGCCTGCCAGTACAGCTGGTTGAGCAGCAGCAGGTTGCGGTTGAGATCGCTCATCAAACGCAGTGAACGCGCATTTTCGTTCAGCTCTTCCAGCACCATTTCCGCCGGTTCGAAATCGCCCAGCAGGATCTGCGCGCGGGCAATATTGCGCCACTGGCTCTGCAGGAAGTGGTTATTGGCGAATTCCGGCTTCGGCGTCTGGCGCAGCCAGTTGGCCGCCGCGGTTTTATCGCCGGTCATCTGCCAGTAGATCACCCGCACCTTGTCGGCGTTGGAGACCCAATCGCTGTGGTAGTGACCGTTACCGAGCAGGTTTTCCAGCCGGTTCAGGTGGCTACGGGCATTATCCAGATCGCCGCGCGCCAGCGAGCATTGCACCATCAGCGCCAGGCACTGCAGCTGCTGCTGCGGTTGATAAGTTGAGAGAACCGCCATCCCCTGGCGGGCGCAGGCTTCAGCCTCGTCGAGGCGCGCCCATGCCCACAGCAGCTGAGAGCGGATGCGCAGCAGGAACTCATGCATCGGCAGCTGCTCAAGATGCTGTTCGCGTACCAGATGGAAGGCTTTCTCCTGGCTCTCCCAGGCGGCCTGCAGGAAGCCCTGGGCGAACAGAATTTCGCTTTGCTGAATGATGCTCCACAGGGCGTAATGCCAGACGTCGTGACGGCGGGCCATCTGTTCGGTCTGCTGCATCACGGCGAGAGATTTGGTCAGTTTCCCCTTACAGTGGAGGACTTCGCCATGTACTGAGGTGGCGACGATGCGGCTGTAATAGTTGGCCAGCGGCAGCTCTTCCAGCGCCACCATCGACAGACGTTCCGCTTCGTCCTGGTCGCCGTCGTTAATCGCCACCTGCGCGCGCAGGGCGTTGAAGTCGCCATGCATCGCGGTATCCATTTCGACGCTCATCTCCTGCTCGGCGCGCGCCAGCAGGGTATTGACTTCGCTGTAGCGATGCTGGCTCTGCATCAGCCAGGCCTGCAGCAGGATCAGGCGCGGATTTTCCAGCAGATTTGACCAGGGCAGCGCCGACAGCGACTGCTCCAGCAGACCCAGTTCGCTATGGTTGAACATGCCCCAGGCGTGATTGAGCAAGATATCGCGCAGCATTTTGGCATCGCCGGCCGCCAGCGCATGGTGGATGGCCTCGCTGGGGAAGCCTTGCGCCATCCAGCTCTCCGCCGCGGCGCGGTGGATCTCCGGCAGTTCAACCGCCAGCTCCCACTGACAGCGCTGGCGCAGGAAACTGCCAAACAGCGGGTGATAGCGGAACCATTCGCCGGAATCATCCATCCGCTGCAGGAACAGCCCCTGACGTTCGATCTCCTCCAGCTGCATCTGGCCATTCTCTTCGCCGGTGACGCGCACGATTAACGCGTCGTTCATTGAGCGCAGCAGAGAGCTCTTCAGCAAAAAGTTGCGCGTGCGGGCGTCGACGTTATCCAGCACTTCATCCACCAGATAATCCGACAGATGGCTGGCGTTAATCCCGGCGAGGCGACGGGCGGAGTGTTGGGCGGAGGAGTTATTCTGGCGGGCGGAGAGGGCGATGAGCTGCAGCGCGGTGGCCCACCCGGCGACGTCGTCGCACAGCCGACTGCTGTCGTCGGCTTCGATAGGCGACGTCAGACGACAGTCGAAAAATTGTTTCGCTTCCTGGTGGGTAAAGGCCAGCTGCTGGCTGCCAATCTCCAGCAGCTGATCGCGGACGCGCAGGTTGGCAATGCCCAGCTGCGGCAGGTTCCGCGACAGGACCACGAGGGTCATATTCTCCGGCTGATGGCGCAGGAAAAAGCGCATCGCGTCATGGATCACCGGATTATTGATCAGGTGATAATCATCAATGACGAGGTACAGCGGGCGCTGCCAGTCGGCGAGTTCAATAAACAGCTGCGCAAAAAGAGAGGAGAGGCTGGCGTACTGGCGCTTTTGCACCATCGCTTCACTGGCCGCGCAGTGGTTGCCGGTGGCCTGCTGGATCGCCGCGATCAGATAGCTGGCAAAACGCTCCTGCTGGTTGTCGCCTTCGTCCAGCGAAAACCACCCAAGATCGTTTTTACCTGCGGCCCACTGAGAAATGAGCGTTGTTTTACCGTACCCGGCAGGACTGGTGATCAGCACGAGACGATAATTGTTCGCGCCGGAAAGTTTCGCCAGTAAACGCTCACGAACCACGGTGTGTTCAAGGCGAACCGGACGACTTAATTTGGACGGAATCAACATAGTTCTACATTTCGCTGTGCAAGAGAGAGGTTGCGATTTTTTTTGCGCTTCGTAATTAATATCTAATAAGGTCGGTGATTATGAAATTTATTGCAAGTTATGTCCGAAGTTTATGCTCTTGAATTTGCTCTATGTCACAAATTTCGACATTGGTTGCGAATGGGTAAAAATCGCAGGCAGGACTCGTCCTCAGCGGTTTTTAGCCGGCAGCTGGCGGAGCGGGGAGAGATTTATTTTATATCGGGAGTAGTTGTTTGTTTTTATTAAATTATTGTCAGTGATTTCTTAGAAGTAATCTTTTTTGCGGATTAATGTGATGAAATGTGCTTATTTTCCCGGAGGTCGCAATTCATTTTTTTAATAACCAGGCGAAAGGCGGGAAGCGTTTTGCCGCGTAGTGGCCTGTAACAAATTTTTACCCTGCACAGGTGACATCTCGACTGTCATACAGCGGTGATTTTTACAGCATATTTTGGCCTTCTCACCCACACTATAGTGGCCAGGATCACACTTTTCGCTCATCCCCGGTACTCCTCCCTGTCTAATCCCCGTCGGGATGAGGACGATGAATCGGGAGGTCGGCACACTAGCGCCATCGTTTTAGTAAAGGACCCGGATCTCATTATGTCACAGACTTCATTTAACAAAGCTCAGTTTCAGGCTGCACTGACGCGTCAGTGGCAGCGTTTTGGTTTACAGTCCGCTTCCGAGATGACGCAGCGTCAATGGTGGCGCGCCGTCAGCGGAGCGCTGGCGGAACTTCTGTCGGCGCAGCCGGTGGCAAAACCAGCCCAAGGACAACGTCACGTTAACTACATCTCGATGGAGTTTCTGATTGGTCGCCTGACCGGCAACAACCTGCTCAACCTGGGCTGGTACGAGGGCGTAAGCGACGCGCTGAAAGGCTATGACGTCAACCTCACCGATCTGCTGGAAGAAGAGACCGACCCGGCGCTGGGTAACGGCGGCCTGGGCCGTCTGGCAGCCTGCTTCCTCGACTCCATGGCGACCGTGGGGCAGTCGGCGACCGGCTACGGCCTCAATTACCAGTATGGTCTGTTCCGCCAATCCTTTGACGATGGCCAGCAGAAGGAAGCCCCGGACGACTGGGGTCGCAGCAGCTACCCGTGGTTCCGCCATAACGAGGCGCTGGATGTCCAGGTCGGCATCGGCGGCAAAGTCAGCAAAAACGGCGAATGGCAGCCGGCGTTCGTCATTACCGGCGAAGCCTGGGACCTGCCGGTGCTCGGCTATCGCAACAACGTCGCCCAGCCGCTGCGTCTGTGGCAGGCCAAACACGCCCATCCGTTTAACCTGACCAAATTCAACGACGGCGATTTCCTGCGCGCCGAGCAGCAGGGCATCGACGCGGAAAAACTGACTAAGGTGCTGTACCCGAACGACAACCATCAGGCCGGTAAAAAACTGCGCCTGATGCAGCAGTACTTCCAGTGCGCCTGCTCAGTGGCCGATATCCTGCGTCGTCATCATCTGGCAGGCCGCAAGCTGGCCGAGCTGGCGGATTACGAAGTGATCCAGCTGAACGATACGCACCCGACCATCGCCATCCCGGAACTGCTGCGCGTGCTGATCGACGAGCACCAGCTGAGCTGGGACGACGCCTGGGCGATCACCAGCAAAACCTTTGCTTACACCAACCATACCCTGATGCCGGAAGCGCTGGAGTGCTGGGATGAGAAGCTGGTGAAAGCGCTGCTGCCGCGCCATATGCAGATCATCAACGCGATTAACGACAAATTTAAACTGCTGGTGGACAAAACCTGGCCGGGCGATAAGCAGGTCTGGGCGAAACTGGCGGTAGTGCATGACAAGCAGGTGCGGATGGCCAACATGTGCGTGGTGGGCGGTTTTGCCGTCAACGGCGTGGCGGCGCTGCACTCGGACCTGGTGGTGAAAGATCTGTTCCCGGAATATAATCAGCTGTGGCCGAACAAATTCCATAACGTGACCAACGGCATCACGCCGCGCCGCTGGATCAAGCAGTGCAACCCGGCGCTGGCCGCGCTGCTGGATGAGACGCTGAAAAAAGAGTGGGCCAATGACCTCGACCAGCTGATCAATCTGGAAAAATACGCTGACGATGCGGCATTCCGTCAGACTTATCGCGATATCAAGCAGGCCAACAAAGTTCATCTGGCTGAGTTTGTGAAGCAACGTACCGGGATTGAGATCAACCCGCAGGCGATTTTCGACATTCAGATCAAACGTCTGCACGAGTACAAGCGTCAGCACCTCAACCTGCTGCATATCCTTGCGCTGTACAAAGAGATCCGCGAAAACCCGCAGGCCGACCGCGTTCCGCGCGTCTTCCTGTTCGGCGCGAAAGCGGCGCCGGGGTACTATCTGGCGAAAAACATTATTTTTGCCATCAACAAGGTAGCGGAAGCGATTAACAACGACCCGAAAGTCGGCGATAAGCTGAAAGTGGTCTTCCTGCCGGACTATTGTGTATCGGCTGCGGAAAAACTGATCCCGGCGGCGGATATCTCCGAGCAGATCTCCACCGCGGGCAAAGAAGCCTCTGGCACCGGCAACATGAAGCTGGCGCTGAACGGCGCGCTGACCGTCGGGACGCTGGATGGCGCCAACGTGGAAATCGCCGAGCAGGTCGGTGAAGAGAACATCTTTATCTTCGGCCACACGGTAGAAGAAGTGAAAGCCCTGAAAGCGAAAGGCTACGATCCGCTGAAATGGCGTAAAAAAGACAAACTGCTCGATGCAGTGCTTAAGGAGCTGGAGAACGGCACCTATAGCAACGGCGATAAGCATGCCTTCGACCAGATGCTGCATAGTCTGCTGCAGGGCGGCGACCCGTATCTGGTGCTGGCCGATTTCGAAGCCTACGTGGCGGCGCAAAAACGGGTAGATGAGCTGTATCGCGACCAGGAGGCCTGGACCCGCGCGACAATCCTCAACACTGCGCGCTGCGGCATGTTCAGCTCCGACCGCTCGATCCGCGATTATCAGCAACGTATCTGGCAGGCGAAACGCTAAAGGAAGGCCTATGGAGAGTAAACGCCTCGATAATGCCGCGCTGGCGGCGGGCATCAGCCCCAGCTATATCAATGCGCACGGCAAGCCGCAGTCTATCGCGGCTGTCACCAAACAGCGTCTGCTGGATGCGATGCATCGCTCAACCGCCGCCACGAAAGTGGCGGTTAACCCGCTGCCGAACGTGAAGATCTTCACCCACGGCAAAAAAATGTCGCTGCCGGTGGCAGGACGCGGTGAGTATCAGTGGATCCTGACCACTGAGGACGGTAAGCAGTATCAGGGTAAAACCCGCGGCGGCGAGACGCTGCCGCTGCCGGCCAGACTGCCGGAGGGGTATCACTCCCTGACGCTCACCCAGGAGGGGGAGCGCTGGCACTGCCGGACCATCGTCGCCCCGGCCCGCTGCTATGAGCCGCAGCCGCTGAAAGAGGGGAAAAAGCTGTGGGGCACCTGCGTGCAGCTGTATACCCTGCGTTCGGAGAAAAACTGGGGGATCGGCGATTTTGGCGATCTGCGCGCCATGCTCCCGGAAATCGCCCGCCGCGGCGGGTCGTTTATTGGCCTCAACCCGATCCATGCCCTCTATCCGGCGAACCCGGAGAGCGCCAGTCCGTATAGCCCGTCTTCACGGCGCTGGCTGAACGTCATCTACATCGACGTCAACGCGGTTGAAGATTTCCAGCGTAGCGAAGAGGCGCAGGCGTGGTGGCAGTCCGCTGCGACCCAGCAGGCCTTGCAGGCGGCGCGGCAAACGGATGATGTGGATTACACCGCCGTCACCACGCTGAAAATGACCGCGCTGCGTATGGCGTGGAAACGATTCTCCCGTCGTGAAGATGAACAGATGACGGCGTTCCGCGAGTTTGTTCTGCGCGAAGGGGAAAGCCTCTACTGGCAGGCCGCTTTCGATGCGCTGCACGCCTGGCAGGTTCAACAGGACCCGCTGCGCTGGGGCTGGCCGGCCTGGCCGAAGGCCTTTCAGGATATCGACAGCCCGGAGGTGAAAGCCTTCTGCGTCGAGCATGAGGACGATGTCAGTTTCTATCTCTGGCTGCAGTGGCTGGCCTGGAGCCAGTTTGCCGCCTGCTGGGAAACCAGCCAGCGCGACGGGATGCCGATCGGCCTCTACCGCGATCTGGCGGTGGGCGTCGCCGAAGGCGGGTCGGAGACCTGGTGCGACCGTGAGCTGTACTGTCTGAAAGCGTCCGTGGGCGCGCCGCCGGATATTCTGGGCCCGCTGGGCCAGAACTGGGGCCTGCCGCCGATGGATCCGCATATTATTGCCGCTCGCGCCTATGAGCCGTTTATCGACCTGCTGCGCGCCAATATGCAGAACTGCGGCGCGCTGCGTATCGATCACGTGATGTCGGTGCTGCGTCTGTGGTGGATCCCCTATGGTGAAACCGCCGACCATGGCGCTTACGTTCAGTATCCCGTCGACGATCTGCTGTCGCTTCTGGCGCTGGAAAGCCAGCGTCATCGCTGCATGGTGATCGGCGAAGATCTGGGCACGGTACCGGTGGAGATCGTCAGCAAGTTACGCAACAGCGGCGTCTATTCGTATAAGGTGCTCTATTTTGAGAGTGATGCAGAGAAAACGTTCCGCGCGCCGGCGCTGTACCCGGAGCAATCAATGGCTGTGGCGACGACGCACGACCTGCCCACCCTCCGCGGCTACTGGGAAAGCGGCGATCTGACGTTAGGTAAAGCGCTGGGTCTCTATCCTGATGAGGTGGTGCTGCGCGGGCTGTACCAGGACCGTGAGCTGGCGAAACAAGGGCTGCTGGATGCGCTGCATAAGTACGGCTGTCTGCCCAAGCGTGCCGGCCATAAGGCCTCCCTGATGAGCATGACGGGGATCCTCAACCGGGGGATGCAACGTTATATTGCCGACAGCAACAGCGCCCTGCTGGGCCTGCAGCCGGAAGACTGGCTGGAGATGGCGTCGCCGGTCAATATTCCGGGCACCAGCACTGAGTACCCAAACTGGCGCCGGAAGCTGTCCGTCACCCTTGAGCAGATGTTTGCCGATGAACAGGTCAATAAGCTGATTAAGGATCTGGATAAACGGCGCAAGGCGGCGAGCAAAAAAGCCGCCTCCTGATGACTCCCCGCCGCGCACACCTCAGCGCGGCGAAGAGTATGTCCGATAAAAAAGGCCGGTCCGCATCATGCGGACCGGCCTTTTTCTATGGCGGGAGTAACCTTACACCACCATCCCCAGCAGCAGACAGCCTACCAGGCCGCAGACCGAGATAATGGTTTCCAGCACCGACCAGGACCTGATGGTCTCGCCGATGGTCAGGTTAAAGTACTCTTTGAACAGCCAGAAGCCCGGATCGTTCACGTGGGAGAAGATAACGCTGCCGGAGCCGACCGCGATAACCATCAGCTCCGGGCTGACGCCGGTGGTGGCGATCAGCGGCGCGGCGATCCCGCCCGCGGTGATGGCGGCAACGGTCGCCGAACCCAGCGCGATACGCAGCACCGCGGCGATGGACCAGGCCATAAACAGCGGAGACATATTCGATTCGTGCATGATAGAAGCGATATATTTATCCATGCCGCTATCCACCAGCACCTGTTTGAAGGCGCCGCCGCCGCCGATGATCAACAGCATCATGGCGATGATTTTAATCGAAGAGGTCAGGGTATCGTTGATCTGCTCCATGGAGCGGCCGCGGTTCAAACCGAAGGTGAACAGGGCGATCAGTACCGCAATCAGGGTGGCCATGACCGGGTCGCCGAAGAACTCGGCAATCGGCAGGAAGGCGTGGCCCTTCGGCAGGATCATCTCGGCAACGGCGCGCATTGCCATCAGGATCACCGGAACCAGCGAGGTCCAGACGCTGACGCCAAAGCCAGGCATCTCTTCTTCAGTGAACACTTTCGGGTTATGCAGGCCTTCCGGGATCGGCTTATCAATGCCTTTCAGGAAACGGGCGAAAACCGGGCCGGCGAGAATAACCGTCGGGATAGCCAGAATGGTGCCGTAGAGCAGCGTTTTACCCATATCGGCGTGGAAGATGGTGGCGATCGCGGTCGGACCCGGGTGCGGCGGCAGGAAGCCATGGGTGACGGAGAGCGCGGCGGCCATCGGTACGCCGACGTACAGCAGCGGAATACGGGCCGAGGCGGCGATGGTAAACACCAGCGGCAGCATCAGCACGAAGCCCACCTCATAGAACAGGGCGAAACCGACGGTGAAGCCGGTCAGGACCACGGCCCATTGAATATGCTTCTTACCGAATTTATTGATAAGCGTGGTGGCGATACGCTGAGCGCCGCCGCAGTCTGCCAGCAGCTTACCGAGCATAGCGCCGAAGCCCATGATCAGCGCGAGGCTGCCAAGGGTACCGCCGACGCCGTTCTTGATGGAGACGATCACTTTATCCAGCGGCATACCCTGCATTAATCCGACGGCGAGCGCCACCAGAACCAGCGCAATGAAGCCGTTCATTTTGAAACGGATCATTAACAGCAATAACAGGGCAACCCCGATAGCAACGATGATTAATGGCATGATTTACCTGGCCTTAATTTGTTATGGGTAACGTCAAAGTTTCAACCTTTACAACATTCGCTCCGTCAGGGAGCAAAATAGTCTGGCACCGTAAACGCTTGCATTATCCTTACCCAGAGAAAGGATAGCTGGCTATTTTTTTGCCGGTGGCGCCTGAAGGAGATGATACGGGTAACATGTGAGGGTTGAGAATCACCTGGCGGGGGAAAATGTTAAATATGAGACTTAAGTCATACTCTTTCCCCGGTTTTTGCCGGTCGTTTAGCGGGAGATGTTGCGCGGTAACACAGAAAGGAGAAAGGAGAGCCGGCGACAGGCTGCCGCCGGAGGGAAGGCTTAGTAGTAGGAGTGCTCGCCGCGCTGGTGCTCGGTCAGATCGCGAACCCCTTTCAGCTCCGGAAACTCGTTCAGCAGCTGTTTTTCAATACCTTCTTTCAGGGTCACGTCGACCATCGAGCAGCCGTTGCATCCGCCGCCGAACTGCAGGATAGCCAGACCGTCGTCGGTGATCTCCATCAGCGACACGCGGCCGCCGTGCCCGGCCAGCTGCGGGTTAATCTGCGACTGCAGCAGGTACTCGACGCGCTCCATCAGCGGGGCATCGTCAGCGACTTTGCGCATTTTGGCGTTCGGCGCTTTCAGGGTCAGCTGCGAGCCAAGCTGGTCGGTGACGAAATCAATTTCAGCGTCTTCCAGATAGGGCGCGCTGAGCTCATCGACATAGGCGGTCAGCTGTTCAAATTTCAGCGCCGTGTCGGTGTCTTCCACCGCATCCGGTGGGCAGTAGGATACGCCGCACTCAGCGTTTGGGGTGCCGGGATTAATCACAAATACGCGAATTTGCGTCCCTTCTTCCTGATTTGCCAGCAGTTTGGCAAAGTGCGCTTGTGCAGCATCGGAAATACGGATCATAGCGTTGGCCTAATAGTTGACTATTTTACTGGGTTATAATACGCCCATCAGCGGGGGTCTACAAGGTACGGCATACACACCATACCTGAACCGTCGCGGCGCCGTTTCGCAAAAGCAGGCGGGATATCTCGGCGACGGTGCTGCCGGTCGTGACGACATCATCCACCAGAGCGATATGGAGTCCCTGCACGGCAAATTCAAGCTGAAAGGCATTTTTCAGGTTCTGCCTGCGCAGGCGGGCATTAAGCGAATGCTGCACGGCGCCCGCTCGCTGGCGCGTCAGGCCGTCGCGACGCCAGACGCACCCACGCCAGCGGGCTAACGGTCGGCACAGCTCATCGCACTGATTATAACCCCGGCGCCAGCGGCGGCGATGCCCCAGCGGCACGCCGACCAGCGCGTCTACCGGCGGCAAATCGTCACGCTGTTTAAGGCGCAGCAGCAGCAGGCGCGCCAGGGCGGGGCCCAGTTCCGGACGATGGTGAAACTTCAGCTGCCGCACCAGATCGCTCAGCGGCGGACGATAGTCATTGACCGCCACCATCCGATGCCAGGGAGGCGGCTTTTGCAGGCAGCGGCCGCAGGGATGCCGGGACATTGCCGACGGCAGGCCGCACTGCGGGCAGAGCGGGGGGCAGGCGAGCAGGGCGCGGCTGCAGCGAGAGCAGATCCCCCAGCGGGCGACCGCCAGCGGCATTTGGCATAGCCAGCATAAGCTGTGTGCTGTTAGCATATTTGGCCTTCTGTCCAGTAAAAAAGAGAACGGTAACGGATGAACGACATCTGGTGGCAAACAATCGGCGAAGGTGATTGTCATCTTGTGCTGCTGCACGGTTGGGGGCTGAACGCTCAGGTCTGGGATTGCATCACGCCGCAGCTGGCTTCGCATTTTACCCTTCACCTGGTGGACCTGCCGGGCTATGGCCGTAGCGGCGGGTTTGGGGCGATGTCGCTGGAGGCGATGGCGCAGCGGCTGCTGGAGCAGGCTCCGCCTCAGGCGGTGTGGCTGGGCTGGAGCCTGGGCGGGCTGGTGGCCAGCCAGATCGCGATAAGGTGCCCGCAACGGGTGCAGGCGCTGGTAACGGTCGCCTCTTCCCCCTGTTTCGCGGCCCATGAGGACTGGCCGGGCATCAAGCCGGAGGTGCTGGCCGGGTTTCAGCAGCAGCTGAGCGAGGATTTCCAGCGTACCGTCGAGCGGTTCCTCGCCCTGCAAACCATGGGAACGGAGAGCGCCCGTCAGGATGCGCGGGCGTTAAAGCAGGCGGTGCTCTCGCTGCCGATGCCTTCCGCTGAGGCGCTGAACGGCGGTCTGGAGATCCTCAGAACCGTCGATCTGCGTCAGGCGCTGGTCGGACTGCCGATGCCGTTTCTGCGGCTGTACGGTCGGCTGGACGGGCTGGTGCCGCGTAAGATTGTCCCGCTGCTGGATAAGCTATGGCCGGAAAGTGAGTCCATTCTCTTTGACAAGGCAGCGCATGCGCCGTTTGTTTCCCATCCCGCGGCCTTCTGCGAGCCGCTGCTGGCGTTGAAAAAACGGCTGGGGTAATTTTTTTTGCCGCGCCATGGTAAAAGGGCCATTCACAGCAATACTTAGGTTGTTACGGTGGTTGATTATTTCATTCCGCCATCGTGACCTAAAATAACAACCTAATGGAGAGTAGAGGCTATGAAACTTGTTACAGGAATGGTTGCATCTCTGGTGATTGGCTGTCTGTCTTTTGGCGCATTCGCAGCGAAAGAGATCCAAAAAGAGGACGTGGCGAAGATGAATCTGACCAAGGTTGGCAGCATCACGACCTCAAGGACGACCTCGCCGATGGACGCCCGACGCGATCTGTCGAAAAAAGCCGATGAACTGGGTGGAAAATACTTTGTGGTGATTGCAGGGCAGAAAAACGAAAAAACCGTTCACGCTAACGCTGACGTGTATAAATAATCCAGTCATAAAAACGGGCCTGCTGGCCCGTTTTCCCCTGCTGTCGCACTCGTTTTATCCCGTGGCGCTGGCAGGCCTTACTCCCTTCATCGCAGCGCCCACCACTCCTGCTGGCACGCCGCTTTCCCTTCAGGACAGCTTTTACAGCTGCCGGAGAGACAGCCCTCGCTGGTTTCGCTGATCCGTACCACCTTACCCATGGCTTCCATGCGTTCGAGCATGGCGTCAATCAGCGGCTGAGGCGTCCGCAGGCGGGCGCTGAGCTGTTTCGCCTCCATGCGGCCCTGCAGGGCCAGCATATCGCGGACTTCCATTAACGACGCCACAGATCCTCCTTAGTGGCAATCGCCAGCCGGGCTGGAACAGCAGGAGGCCGGCGTTTTCCGGGTGGCCAGCAGCGAGACGTCAACCCGGCTGCGCGCCCGACGCAGCAGACCGAAGAGCACCACGTTGAACAATATCACCGCCAGGATACACACCAGGCTGTAGCGCGGATGGTCGCTAAAGCTGACGGTCTGGTAGTAGAGCGTCGAGAGCGAATAGGCGATATTCAGTCCCCACAGAATGGAGAAGGTCATCCAGCCGCGGCTCGATTCGCGGGCGATGGCCCCCATCACCGAGATGCAGGGGATATAGAGAAGGACGAAGATCAGGTAGCTGTAAGCCGCCGCGGCGCTGCCAAATTTACTGCCCATCACGCCCATCGCGCCGGTGGCCATTTCGCCATCGCCTTTGCTGGCTTCGATGGGGTTGGCCAGGACGCTGAGGCTGAAGGTGTCTTTCAGTCCCTGCCATGTTTCGTCGACAGCGGCCAGCAGTTCCTCGCCGAGGCTGAAGGTCTGCGGATTGAACTCCTCGTTCTGGATATCTTCGGCGGTATAGAGGGTGTTCAGCGTACCGACCACCACCTCCTTCGCCATTGCGCCGGTAAACAGACCCACGGTGGCCTGCCAGTTATCTTCATGCACGCCGATCGGCTTAAACAGCGGAGTGATGACCCGGCTCACCGAGGCCAGCGCGGAGTCGTTGATGTTGTCGACGACCTTACCGCTCAGCGAAAAGCTGTTCAGCGCGCTGAGGAAGATGCTGACAATGACGATCACCTTCCCGGCGCGCAGCACAAAGCCTTTCAGGCGCTGCCAGGTCTGGATAATCAGGCTCTTAATATGCGGGACGTGGTACACCGGCAGCTCCATCACGAACGGCGAGGCTTCGCCGCGCATAATGGTGTGCTTCAGCATCAGGCCGGTGAGAATGGCCATCACAATGCCCAGCACGTAGAGCGAGAAGACCGCCAGCGCGCCGTTCTGACCAAAGAAGGCGGCCGCGAAGACGGCGAAGATCGCCAGCCGCGCGCCGCAGGACATAAACGGCGCCATCATAATGGTCATCAGACGTTCGCGCGGGGCGTCGAGGGTGCGGGCGCCCATTACCGACGGCACGTTGCAGCCGAAACCGACAATCAACGGGACAAAGGATTTCCCCGGCAGGCCGAGAGCTTGCATCAGGCGGTCCATGACAAAGGCGGCGCGCGCCATGTAGCCGGAGTCCTCGAGGAAGGAGAGGAACAGATACATCATGCCGATCTGCGGCACCAGCGGCAGTACAGTGTTGATACCGCCGCCGATCCCCTGGGCGAGGAAGACGGTCAGCCAGTCCGGGAAGTGCAGGGTGTAACCCAGCCATTGAATACCGTGAATAAAGACCGCGACCGAGCCGGCGTCGAAAATCGGCTGCAGCGCGCCGCCGATGTTGATGGCCAGCAGGAACATCAGGTACATAACAAAGAGAAAAATCGGCAACCCGAGGAAGCGGTTGAGGATCACTTTGTCCATCGCCGCGGTGAAGCGGCTTGGCTCGGCGGTCAGGGTGTTACTGACGGCGTCGCAAATGGCGGCGATGGTCTGATAGCGCGCGTCAGCGATATGCAGAGCCGGGTCGTCGATCTCGTCGCTGAGATTCGCCAGGGCGATATCCAGTTTATCGGCGGCGTCGCCGGCATAGGCCCGGCTGTAGATGTCGCCCTCCAGCATCTGCAGACCGAGCCAGCGCCGCTGCCGGGCCGGGATCTGCGCTGACATCTGCTGCGCCAGCAGGTCGGCTTCGCGCAGCAGCGGCTGTGGATAGTGGACCAGCTCGATATCGCTGTTCGCCTGATGACGGTCGAGGGCAATCTTCAGCGCTTCGATCCCGCGTCCGCGGGTCGAAACCAGCGGAATGACCGGGCAGCCGAGGCGTGCGGCGAGGGCATCGATATCGATACGCACCTGCTGCTTTTCGGCAATATCCAGCATGTTCAGCGCCACGACGCAGGGGATCCCCAGCTCGAGCAGCTGCAGCGTCAAATAGAGGTTTCGCTCGAGGTTGGAGGCGTCGACCACGTTAATCAGCATGTCGGCGTCGCCGCTGAGGATGTAGTTGCAGGCGATCTGCTCGTCCAGCGAGGTTTGCGAAGAGATGGTGGTCAGAGAGTAGGTTCCCGGGAGGTCGACCAGCGTGACCTGGTGGTCAGTGGTGGCGAACACGCCCTCTTTACGCTCAACGGTGACCCCGGCCCAGTTGCCCACGCGCTGGCGGGCGCCGGTCAGCTGATTAAACAGGGTAGTCTTGCCGGAATTAGGATTACCAATTAAACCAACGGTTAATTTTTTCATATTTCAAACTCTTGTGCCGGGTCAGCCGTTATTGTGCAACCGCTTCCAGTTCGATTAAGGCGAGATCTTTTTTGCGTAATACCAGACTGACGCGTCGGGTTTCAATATGAACAGGATCGCCGAGCGGCGCCACGCGCACCACATGAAAAGAGGATCCGGGCAGCATGCCGAGGGAGAGCAATTTCTGACGGTATGCTGGGCTAATATCGCGGGAAAATCCGGTAATTTTCCACGCACTATCAGGTGTGAATTGCATAGGGCCTACTTGTCTATCGCTAACCGAAGAAGAATTTTCCGGACGCCTGGAGGCAGTTGCGCCGGGGACCGTAGCCAACGAAAAAGAAAAAACATTCTGCAAGCGATGATAATGAGAATGGTTTTTATCATCAATACATATGATGCGCTTTATGCCATTTTTAAAGTGAAATTCACCTTTTTATTGATATGCCGCAAAGTCCGCCAGTGATCGAAAATATGCGAAATATTATTTCGTCGCTCTAATGTTTAATTAAGGTTTCTTAAGTTAACGAAATGAAAATATTAATTTCGCTATCTGCCCGGCGCGGAATAAATGCAGGTTATCAGAAATAACTGAGAGCCATTTGCGCGAAAAGGCGGCTATAGGTCAGTGACAATGAAAAGGAAAACTGCCCCTGAAAAGGGGCAGGGAGGGATTAGCGTTTTTTACCCATCGCCGCGGCGAGGGCATCCATCATCGCGCTGTTGCCGGCAGGCTGCGCGTCGCGACCGCGGGGTTTGGCGGCTTTCGCGGCCGGGCGATTGCCCTGCGGGCGATCCTGACCGCCGCCGCGGCGGGCGTTGCTGTCGCCCGGCTGCTCGTCGAGACGCATGGTCAGGGCGATACGCTTACGCGGCAGATCGACTTCCATGACCTTGACCTTCACGATGTCGCCCGCTTTCACCACCGTATGCGGGTCTTCAACGAACTTATTCGAAAGGGAAGAGATATGCACCAGGCCGTCCTGGTGAACGCCGATATCAACAAACGCGCCGAAGTTGGTGACGTTGGTCACCGCGCCTTCGAGGATCATCCCCGGCAGCAGGTCGTTCATAGTCTCCACGCCGTCGGCGAACTGAGCGGTTTTGAACTCAGGACGCGGGTCGCGGCCCGGTTTTTCCAGCTCTTTGATAATGTCGGAAACCGTCGGCACGCCAAATTTATCATCGGTGAAATCGACGGCTTTCAGGTTCCGTAGCTCGCTGCTGTTGCCCATCAGATCTTTCAGCGCCTGCTGAGTCGCCGCCAGAATGCGCTCCACCACCGGATAGGCTTCCGGGTGAACGGTGGAGGCGTCCAGCGGGTTGTCGCCGTGGTTGATACGCAGGAAGCCGGCGCACTGTTCAAAGGCTTTCGGCCCCAGACGGCTGACCTTCAGCAGCTGCTGACGGTTCTGGAACTGGCCATTCTCGTCGCGCCAGGCGACGATGTTCTGCGCCATCATGCGGGTCAGGCCGGCAACGCGGGTCAGCAGCGGCACGGAGGCGGTGTTCAGGTCAACGCCGACGGCGTTCACGCAGTCTTCCACCACCGCGTCCAGCTTACGCGCCAGCTGGGTCTGGCTGACATCATGCTGATACTGACCGACGCCGATGGATTTCGGGTCGATTTTCACCAGCTCGGCCAGAGGATCCTGCAGACGGCGGGCGATGGAGACCGCGCCGCGCAGCGACACGTCGAGGTCCGGGAACTCCTGCGCCGCCAGCTCGGAGGCGGAGTAAACGGAAGCCCCGGCTTCGCTGACGATCACCTTCTGGGCGGTGACCTTCGGGAACTGCTTCTGCACGTCGAGGAAGAAACGCTCGGTTTCACGCGAGGCGGTACCGTTGCCGATGGCCACCAGCTCAACGTTGTACTTCTCACACAGCGCGGCGACGGCGACGGCCGCTTTGGCGGCCTGGCCGGTGTGGGGGTAAATGGTGTCCGTCGCCACCAGTTTGCCGGTACCGTCAACCACGGCCACTTTCACCCCGGTGCGCAGGCCCGGGTCAAGGCCCATGGTGGCGCGCAGCCCGGCGGGCGCGGCCATCAGCAGGTCGTGCAGGTTGCGGGCGAAGACGTTAATGGCTTCGTCTTCGGCGCGCTCGCGCACGGTGCCCATCAGCTCGGTTTCGAGGTGCATCAGGACTTTGATCCGCCAGGTCCAGCTGACGACGCCTTTACGCCAGCTGTCCGCCGGGGCGTTGTTCAGGCGCAGGCCCAGGTGGTCGATAATAATCTGCTCGCCGTGGCTCTCTTTCGGCGGCTCGTCAAACTGCGGGTCGGCGTTTAAAGAGAGCTGCAGGACGCCTTCATTGCGGCCGCGGAACATCGCCAGCGCACGATGCGACGGCACGGCGGCGATCGGTTCGTGGTGATCGAAGTAGTCGCGGAATTTGGCGCCTTCCTCTTCTTTGCCGCTGACGACGGTGGAGACCAGGTGGGCGTTTTTCCACAGATAGTCACGGACCTTCGCCAGCAGCGCGGCGTCTTCGGCAAAACGCTCCATCAGAATATAGCGCGCGCCATCCAGCGCCGCTTTGCTGTCGGCCACGCCTTTATCGGCGTCAATATATTTTGCGGCTTCCGTTTCCGGATCGTGGGACGGTTCGTTCCACAGCAGGTCAGCCAGCGGCTCCAGCCCGGCTTCGATGGCGATCTGTCCGCGGGTACGGCGCTTCGGCTTGTACGGCAGGTAGAGGTCTTCCAGTTCGGTTTTGCTGAGCGTGGTAGTGATGGCTTTTTCCAGCGCGTCGGTCAGTTTGCCCTGTTCAGCGATGGATTTGAGGATCGCCTGACGACGGTCTTCGAGTTCGCGCAGGTAGCCGAGGCGGGTTTCCAGATTACGCAGCTGCGTGTCATCCAGACCGCCGGTGACTTCTTTACGATATCGTGCAATAAACGGCACGGTGTTCCCTTCATCAAGCAGGCGAACGGCAGCTTCTACCTGTTCGGCTCTGGCCTGAAGTTCACCCGCAATAATGCGGCAGAGCGAATCATTCATCATGGCTTTTAATTCATCTTTAGGGTCAAAAAACAGGGACTAGTTATACGGACTGGCGGCTGAAAATGCCAGCCGCGCCCGGCGTCTCTCGGAAAGTTCTTGTCTATTTTACGTATTCGATCTCGTTGACATACCAGCTGGCTTCCCCCGCCGGCGTGTTAACGATGGCCAGATCGCCGACCTCTTTTTTTAACAGCGCGCGCGCCATCGGCGAGTCGATGGAGATATAGTCTTTGCGGCCAAAAATTTCATCGTAACCGACGATGCGAAAGCGCTTGATATCGCCTTCATCGTTTTCAATTTCTACCCAGGCGCCGAAGAAGACTTTGCCCTCCTGCTGCGGGGAGTAATCGACGATCTTTAACTGTTCCAGACATTTGGTCAGATAGCGGACCCGGCGATCGATCTCGCGCAGGCGCTTTTTGTTGTACTGGTAATCCGCGTTCTCGCTGCGGTCGCCAAGGCTGGCGGCCCAGGTCACCTTTTTGGTCACTTCCGGGCGCTCCTGGCGCCACAGGTAGTCCATCTCCTGCTTCAGTTTTTCATATCCCTCGCGGGTGATCAGCGGCGTTTTCATCGTGAGTTCAACCTTCTGACAGTCTGTCGTTGCGCACAATTTGTAGCGCGCAATAATACCGACAGGATAAATACTGTGTCTTATGATTAAATGTATACTTAACCTGCTGTTAAATATGCTTTGTAACAATTTAGCCTGGAATGTATACCAGATTTAGCTGGTGAGCGCGCCGGGCTTTTTTGAGAATACGCACTGACTATTGCAGTGAACCTTTGGGAGTACAAACAATGCAAGAGAATTATAAGATTCTGGTTGTGGATGACGACATGCGCCTGCGTGCGCTGCTCGAACGTTATCTGACCGAGCAGGGCTTCCAGGTTCGTAGCGTGGCGAACGCCGAACAGATGGATCGTCTGTTAACCCGCGAATCCTTCCACCTGATGGTGCTGGATCTGATGCTGCCCGGGGAAGATGGTCTCTCGATTTGCCGCCGTCTGCGCAGCCAGAGCAACCCGATGCCGATCATTATGGTGACGGCGAAAGGCGAAGAGGTCGATCGGATCGTGGGCCTGGAGATCGGGGCTGACGACTATATTCCGAAGCCGTTCAACCCGCGCGAACTGCTGGCCCGCATCCGGGCGGTGCTGCGCCGTCAGGCGAACGAGCTGCCGGGCGCGCCGTCGCAGGAAGAGGCGGTTATCGCCTTTGGTAAATTCAAACTGAACCTGGGCACCCGCGAAATGTTCCGTGAAGACGAGCCGATGCCGTTGACCAGCGGCGAGTTCGCGGTCCTGAAGGCGCTGGTGAGCCATCCTCGTGAGCCGCTGTCGCGCGATAAGTTAATGAACCTCGCTCGCGGCCGCGAATACTCTGCGATGGAGCGTTCCATCGACGTACAGATCTCCCGCCTGCGCCGCATGGTGGAAGAGGACCCGGCGCATCCGCGCTATATCCAGACCGTCTGGGGTCTGGGCTACGTCTTCGTCCCGGACGGTTCTAAGGCATGAAACGCGTGCGCTTTTCGCCGCGCAGCTCCTTTGCTCGCACGCTGCTCCTGATCGTCACCTTGCTGTTCGTCAGCCTGGTGACGACCTATCTGGTGGTACTGAATTTCGCGATCCTGCCGAGCCTCCAGCAGTTTAATAAAGTATTGGCCTACGAAGTGCGTATGCTGATGACCGATAAGCTGCAGCTGGAGGATGGCACCCAACTGGTGGTGCCCCCGGCGTTTCGTCGTGAAATTTATCGCGAGCTGGGGATTTCGCTCTATTCCAATGAAGCGGCGGAAGACGCAGGCCTGCGCTGGGCGCAGCATTATGAATTCTTGAGCCAGCAGATGGCTCATCAACTTGGCGGCCCCACTGAGGTGCGGGTGGAGGTCAATAAAAGCTCCCCCGTGGTGTGGCTGAAGACCTGGCTGTCGCCCAATATCTGGGTGCGGGTGCCGCTGACCGAGATCCATCAGGGCGACTTCTCGCCGCTGTTCCGCTATACCCTGGCGATCATGCTGCTGGCGATAGGCGGCGCCTGGCTGTTTATCCGAATTCAGAACCGCCCGCTGGTGGATCTGGAGCATGCGGCGCTGCAGGTTGGGCGCGGCATTATCCCGCCGCCGCTGCGCGAGTACGGCGCCTCTGAGGTGCGATCGGTGACCCGCGCCTTCAACCACATGGCCGCGGGCGTGAAGCAGCTGGCCGACGACCGTACGCTGCTGATGGCCGGGGTCAGCCATGATTTACGTACTCCGCTGACCCGCATTCGTCTGGCCACCGAGATGATGGGCGAGCAGGACGGCTATCTCGCGGAGTCGATCAATAAAGATATCGAAGAGTGCAATGCCATCATCGAGCAGTTTATCGACTACCTGCGCACCGGGCAGGAGATGCCGCTGGAACTGGCGGATCTGAATGCGGTGCTGGGGGAAGTGATCGCTGCGGAGAGCGGCTATGAGCGGGAGATCGCCACCGCCCTGCAGGCCGGCGAAATTCCGGTACGCATGCATCCTCTGTCTATCAAGCGCGCGCTGGCGAATATGGTGGTCAACGCGGCCCGCTATGGCAATGGCTGGATCAAGGTCAGCAGCGGCAGCGAAGCGAGCCGGGCGTGGTTCCAGGTTGAAGATGACGGACCGGGGATTAAACCTGAGCAGCGGGAGCACCTGTTTCAGCCGTTTGTGCGCGGCGACAGCGCCCGCAGCACCAGCGGAACCGGGCTGGGGTTGGCGATTGTTCAGCGTATTATCGACAATCACAACGGCCGGCTGGAGATTGGCTCCAGCGAACGCGGCGGGTTACTGATCCGCGCCTGGTTGCCGGTGCACCGGGTGCTGACGCCGATGAAACCGGCCAAAGAGAGCTGATCGCGCCCGCGGTTGGCTGGTCAAAACGTTGCGCAATAAAAAGCCGGGCAAGCCCGGCTTTTTCCTCTCTGCGTCCGTTAGCGCTGCGGCCCTGCCGCCACCAGCGCGGCGCCCGCTGGCGTATCGGTATACTTCTCAAAGTTCTCAATAAACAGCTTCGCCAGCTGGTCGGCTTTTTCCTGCCACTGCTCCGGGGAACCATAGGTGCTGCGCGGATCGAGGATCTGGGTATCCACGCCCGGGAGCGCCGTCGGGATCTGCAGATTAAACATCGGCAGGGTAAAGGTCTCCGCGTTGTCCAGCGAGCCATTGAGGATGGCGTCGATGATGGCGCGGGTATCTTTAATCGAGATGCGCTTGCCGGTGCCGTTCCAGCCGGTATTGACCAGATAAGCCTGCGCGCCAGCCGCCTGCATACGTTTGACCAGCACTTCGGCGTACTGCGTCGGGTGCAGCGACAGGAAGGCGGCGCCGAAGCAGGCGGAGAAGGTTGGCGTGGGTTCGGTCACGCCGCGCTCGGTGCCGGCCAGTTTGGCGGTAAACCCGGACAGGAAATGGTACTGCGTCTGATCGGCGGTCAGGCGGGAGACCGGCGGCAGTACGCCGAACGCATCGGCCGTCAGGAAGATCACTTTGGTGGCGTGACCCGCTTTGGAGACCGGTTTGACGATATTATCGATATGGTCGATGGGGTAGGAGACGCGGGTGTTTTCGGTTTTTGAACCGTCATCGAAATCGATTGTGCCGTCGGCGCGCACCACCACGTTTTCCAGCAGGGCGTTGCGGCGGATGGCGTGATAGATATCCGGCTCGGCCGCTTCAGAGAGCTTGATGGTCTTGGCGTAGCAGCCCCCTTCGAAGTTAAACACCCCATCGTCATCCCAGCCATGTTCGTCATCGCCAATCAGGCGGCGTTTCGGATCGGTGGAAAGGGTGGTTTTGCCGGTGCCTGAGAGGCCGAAGAAAATGGCGACATCGCCTTTCTCGCCGACGTTGGCAGAACAGTGCATGGAGGCGATGCCCTTCAGCGGCAGCAGGTAGTTCATGATCGAGAACATCCCTTTCTTCATTTCGCCACCGTACCAGGTGCCGCCGATCAGCTGAATGCGCTCGGTGAGGTTGAAAGCGATGAAGTTTTCCGAGTTCAGGCCCTGCTCTTTCCACTGCGGGTTGGTGCACTTCGCGCCGTTCATCACGATGAAGTCCGGCGCGAATTCCGCCAGCTCTTCGTCGCTCGGGCGAATGAACATGTTCTTCACGAAGTGCGCCTGCCAGGCCACTTCGGTAATGAAACGTACGCTGAGACGGGTATCGGCGTTAGCGCCGCAGAAGGCGTCGACGATAAACAGGCGTTTACCGGACAGCTGCTGTGTCACCAGCCCTTTCAGATGCTGCCAGGTTTCCTGCGAAAGCGGCTTGTTGTCGTTTTTACCCTTGCCTTTATCGGACCACCAGACGGTATCGCGGGTGGTGTCGTCGCGCACGAGGTACTTATCTTTCGGAGAACGACCGGTAAAAATGCCCGTGTCGACGGCGATAGCACCCAGACTGGTTAATACGCCACGTTCGTAGCCTTCCAGGTTGGGGTCGAGCTCTTCCTGAAACAACATGTCGTAGCTGGGGTTGTGGACGATATCCTGAACGTCATTGATACCATAAGCCTTGAGATCCTGCGGGGTTAAACCATGATTAACGCGCATGTCACTGCTCCTTAGCCAAGATGTACTGCTGTAAATTGTAGGGTTTATTACCGGGTATTGACCGCGACCAGGCTCATAGATTTACGTATCTCGACATTCCGCAGAATGACGAAAAAAACGGTGACTCCTGTCACGAAGTGAAGTGGATTATCTCAGGAAATGGACGGATGGTGGGGTTAGATGTTTCTCAATGGTTAAAAAGTAATTAAAAAAACTGCTGAAATGTGAATGTAATCGCTTTCCTAGAATAAAATTACGTAACTCTTTCAGCGAGAATCGATTCAACTCGTGAATAAATAAAAGTCAGGCACCGGGCGACAAACCACATCGCCGCCCGGTGCCTGAAGAAGAAGTGAGGATTAATGGACCTGCGGGTCGGCCGGAGAGGCGTTGTTACGGATCTCGGCGATGTCCATGGCGTTGAAGATATAGTGGTTACCGCAGTAGTCGCAGTGCATATCAATCTCGCCTTCGTCGGCAAGGATGCTATCTATCTCTTCGTCCGGCAGCGTCTTCAGCGCGCCGGCGCAGCGTTCGCGGGAGCAGGTGCACTTGAACTCCACGCTTTGCGGATCGTAGACCGTGACTTCTTCTTCATGATACAGACGCCACAGCACATCGTTCGCCGGCAGGGTGAACAGCTCTTCCGCCTTGATGGTCTCGGTGAGCGTCGCCAGGTGCTCAAAGTCGGCAGTCTGGGCATCCTGGGCCGGCATCACCTGCAGCAACATCCCGCCCGCCATCGGCTGGCCTTCATGTTCGCCGGTACGGATGATAAGGCGCGTCGGCAGCTGCTCTGAACGCTGGAAGTAATCTTCCAGGCAGGCGGCCAGCGTATCGCCTTCCAGACCGACCACGCCCTGATAGCGCTCACCCTCTTCCGGGGAGATGGTAATGACCAGATAACCGTTGCCGACCATCGCTTTCAGATCCGCATCGTCCGCAATCTCGCCCTGCACGCGCGCGACGCCGCGCAGCTGCTGCTGGTTATTGCCGTTGATCACCGCCAGCTGTAAAGGCCCATCGCCCTGCAGCTGCACGGTAATGTCGCCGGCAAACTTCAGGGTCGCAGTCAGCAGACTGGTGGCGACCAGCAGCTCCGCCAGCACCGTTTTCACCGGTTGGGGATAAGTGTGATTCGCCAGTATCTGCTCCAGGGTTTCCGACACCGTCACCAGCTCGCCGCGCACGGCATAGTTTTCAAACAGATAACGATGTAATTGATCGTGTTGAGTCATAATCATCTCTCTTTCTGGCGCGAGTTACTCACTCTCGCCGTGTTTAAATCTCATCAGGTCGCGGCGCTCTTTCTTGTCCGGACGTCTGTCAGGGTGCGGCATGGTCAGGGCGTTCATTTTGCGCGCCAGGGCCATTTTTTCACGCTTCTCGATACTCTCCGCCGTCTCTTCATACAGGGTGACGGCTTCGCTTGCCGGGCGGCGCTGCTCGGCGATACCGACGATGCGCACCGTCCGCTCGTCGTTGCCCTGACGCAGCGTCAGCATGGCGTCCAGTTCGACGATTTTCCCTGGTTTGCTGCGTTGTCCGTTGTAATGCACCTTGCCGCCTTCAATCATCTCCCGCGCCAGCGCGCGGGTCTTGTAAAAGCGGGCGGCCCAAAGCCATTTATCCAGTCTGACGGTTTCGGCAGGCTTCTCTTTCATCGCCTCTCCTTCGGGGTAAGCGAAGGGATCAGTCGTCGGTAATCATTCAGCCCCGGATGGCGCAGATACTGCTTTTCCGCCAGCCCGGAGTCGGGATTGGTAATGCCCAGGCAGTAGCGAATGCCAAACTCCCTCGCGGCATCCAGAATCGCCTCGCTGTCGTCGACAAACAGCGTTTTATGCGCCTCAAGGCCGGTTTCCTCCGCCACGGCGCGCCACAGACGCTGATCCTCTTTCGGATAACCAAATGTGTGGGTGGAAAGTAATAAATCAAGGTGCGCATCCAGGCCGGTGTGTTTGAGTTTCACCGCCAGATTGTGGGGATGGGCATTGGTCAACAGAATACGTCGCTTACCGCTGGCCTTGAGCGCATCAAGGAACGGCACGGTATCCTCACGCAGCGTGGCGCGCGGACCCTGTTCGCTGGTCATCGCACAAATATCCAAACCCAGGCGCTCGCTCCAGTAATCCAGACAGTACCAGTTTAGCGTATGCTGCACGGCATGATACTCCTGGTGCATGGCCTCTTTCGCCTGTTGCAGATTGAGGCCGCGGGCGGTCCCCCAGGTTTCCGGCACCAGCGTTTGCCAGAAATAGTTATCGAAAGCGAGATCCAGGAGCGTGCCGTCCATATCCAGCAGAACGGTATCGACCTCCTGCCAGGCGATATCAAAATGCATGATGACTCTCCAGCGAGCGGGAAATGGGCGACAGGGTATCACACCCTGCCGCCGGGGAAATTAATCTTGCGGGTCAGACGAGGGGAGCAGCACCGGGTTCAGGCAGCTTTCGTAATATTTCTGAATTTCTTCCATACGCTGGCGATGGCGTTGATAACGACGCAGCGCCTGCACGCCGTGGTAAGCCATGCATCCCACCATCGACAGCAGCAGAAGAGTGATGCCCAGATAGCGCCACAGGCCGCTGCGGTCGGGAATGCGGTGCAGGTTGATATGCTGGGTGCCGTTGGCGTCAGTAAACAGATTGGTGACGATCCCTTCGGCATGGAAGGGAGTATGCATCAGCATACCGGCCAGCCGCCGCAGTTCGCCCCATTGCTCATGCGCCGGGTAATCATACAGGCTTACCGCCGGCCACGGCTGATTGACCAGCACGCTGCCCTCGTCGCTGGCGATGAGGAAGCCGCCCGGGGCCGGGCTGTTGAGCGCCTGCGCCGCTCGCGAGGTTTCACGCATTACAAAGGGGGCGGTTGAGGTGGTCACCAGATTCTCCAGCGACTCGGCGCTGACTGGTCGCAGGAGCACGTTCACGCCATCCAGTTTCCCGGCGGACGCGCGCTTGGTTAACGTCTCCCAGTTACGGGTATTGCCGAGATTAACCAGCGCGTTCTTCAGGCGCAGGCAATCATCGGCAGCCGAACAGAGATCGTTGGTTTTCTGAACGATATCGCCGAAATCATCCAGCAGCACCATGCCAGATTTCTGAATGGCGGAGCGCAGCGCCGGGCTGACGCGGGAGTCGTCGTCGGTTTCCGGGTGCAGCTGACGCTGGACGGACTCCATCAGGGCGGTCGCTTTGCTGACAATGTCAGACTCCGGCAGCGGCAGAGGAGGGGCATCGTTCCACACAATCTGCGAACAATCGAAAGGCAGGAACGGCGAATCCTCTTTGGCCGTCCAACTGCCCGGCGTGCGGATGTTGCACATCCCGGTACCGGTCAGGCGCAGCGTATCGCCAATGCGCACATGGGCCTTTTCCAGCTGGCTGACGGTCGTGGCTTCAATCGTCTGCGCCCCCTTCAGCCACGACAGGGTGAACTTAAACGGCATATTCAGCGGTACGCTGGCCCATAGCATGATCACCACCACCAGGGCGCCGGCGGCGATAATCGCGCTGCGCAGCCAGTACTGCAGCGGGAAATTTTTCACTTCATCATGAAGCGACAAGTAGCGTCCCTGACGGGCCACATGGCGGTTGAGATAGATATCAATATCGGTCTGCTGTCCGAGGTCCTGGGCGATCCAGGGCTGCCAGTGGCGCGGATAGATGAGATCGATAATGCCCAGCGAGATATTATTGATATGTTCCTGATCGTTTTCGCCGAACAGCCCCCAGCGCTTCGGGACGCCGCGCAGGCAGTGGATTTCGCGCAGCGCGGCGCGGCGCGGCGCGGCATAGATCCCCCACAGGCCGGCGGCGAGCAGCAGCAAACCGGCGGCCACCAGCCACGGGGTAAAGACGGCTGGCCCAATCAGGCTGAAATAAAAGAACAGGAAAGAGGCGACGATCAGGATCGCTTCCCGCAGACCGTCCGGGCGATTCAGGGCGTGCTCTTCCGGGCTTTCCCGCCGGATCTGCCGCAGCTCTACCTGTTCGCTCTCTTCGCCGCGAATCGAGGCCTGGGTGGCCGAGGCGCGTTCCAGAGCGTAGCTTTGCGCTTCCTGACGATAGTCGCTCAGGGTATGACCGTTAAGGGTGATAACCAGCGGCAGGCTGTCGGTGGGGATCAGCTCGACGCTGTTTTCATCGTTGATATGCTGTTCCCAGAACGGCGGCAGATGTACCTCCACCGAATCGAGAAAATAGCGCCATTTATTCGGCGCGTCGGTGGTGATCCCGTAGCGGGTGATGGCTCGCGTCAACCCATAGACGGTATCGCTCTGTTCGTTTAGCGCCAGAGCGACGGGCGCGCTGGTGGCGCCGGACGCGGGCACCTGCTGGGCGCGGCTCAGTTCGGCAAGATACTTTTCGATGGCCTGGCGCTCATCGGCAGGGAGCGGCCGCGTGGTGGCATCGCTAAAGGCGTGCAGTAGGGGGAGCCGGCGGCGTCTGGCGTGCGTGCGATACCACCATCCAATGAGCAATACGCAGATTAGCAGAGCTGTAAGGAATATCAGAAAGGTGCCCATGCCCATCCCATCATAGTTATATTTTTCTTACGAAATCGTCGGTGAACGTGAAGACTAACGTCAAGCTGCAGTGTTAGCGGCGCACCTGCTTGCAGGGTAGTGAATATGTCATGCAGCAGTGTATAAGCTTACCAAAAACGTTAAAGCGCAGAAATCGGTAAATTCTCAAACAGAATTCAAGCTATTGACTTTTTTATCTTTATTACTTTCACCTTTGCAGGGAAAAGGTTACAACTCTGTAAATAAGTGGCGATTTGGATTGCCGAAAGCGTGTTGCGTATCGCACAATGACTGCTTAATCACAGCATAGACCGATGACAATGAGCAAATCATTACAAAAACCCACCATTCTCAATGTTGAAACTGTCGCCCGTTCGCGCCTCTTTAATGTCGAAAGCGTCGATCTGGAATTCAGCAACGGTGTGCGTCGTGTTTATGAACGTATGCGGCCTTCCACCCGCGAAGCGGTAATGATTGTGCCGATTGTGGATGATCATATTATTTTGATTCGCGAGTATGCCGTCGGGACGGAATCCTACGAGCTGGGCTTCTCCAAAGGGCTGATTGATCCGGGTGAAACCGTGGATGAAGCGGCCAATCGCGAGCTGAAAGAAGAGGTTGGCTTCGGCGCCAATAAGCTGACGTTCCTGAAGAAGCTCAGTATGGCTCCCTCTTACTTCTCCAGCAAAATGAATATCCTGGTGGCGGAAGATCTCTATCCGGAGTCGCTGCCGGGCGATGAGCCCGAGCCGCTGCCGCAGGTGCGCTGGCCGCTGGCGCAGCTGATGTCGCTGCTGGATGAAGAAGATTTTAACGAGGCCCGCAACGTCAGCGCGCTGTTTTTAGTGCGGGAATGGCTGCAGGCCCAGGGGAGACTCTGAACGAGCGTTCACGCTAAGCAGCAATAAAAAAGCGCCCGCAGGCGCTTTTTTTGTCAGAACAGCTCGTGGGTTTCACCGCCGCCGTCCGTCAGGGTGGTGCCCACCTCATGGACCGCCTGCTGCGTGGGCTGGGTACCCTCAATAAAGTATTCCGCCCGGCTGTTGCCCCCGTTCGCCAGCTGACCGGTGCTGCGATCGATATTCACCGTGACGATTCCCGGCGGCGGCGTTAACGGCTCTTCCGCAACGCCTTCCAGCACGCTCTTCATAAAGCTGTCCCAGGCCGGTTGGGCGCTTTTGGCGCCGCCTTCGTAGCCGGAGATCTGATCTTTAATCGCCCCTGATGCGGTGGTCCGCCCAAGATCGCGACGATGATCGTCAAAGCCGATCCAAACCGAGGTCACCACGCCCGGCCCGTAGCCTGAGAACCAGGCGTCCTTCGAGCTGTTGGTGGTTCCGGTTTTGCCGCCGATGTCATGCCGCTGCAGATCCCGGCCGGCGCGCCAGCCGGTTCCCATCCAGCCCGGTTCGCCAAAGATGTTGCTGTTCAGCGCGCTCTTGATCAGGAAGGCCAGCGGGGTATTGATCACATGCGGCGCGTATTCCTGGGCGCCGCTCTGCGCCACCAGTGACTGATTGGCCTGCTCCAGCTGCGGCTGCGGCGGCACGTTGCCATTCTGCGGTTCCGTCGAGGTGGCGACATCTTCCACATCTTTGTTTTCCAGCACATTGGATTTTGGCGTATCGCCGTAAATCACCGGTAAATCACACTGCGGGCAGGCGATTTTCGGGCGCTCTTCGAAGAGGACCCCGCCCTGATCATTCTCAATCTTACTGATAAAGAACGGGTTGACCAGGAAGCCGCCGTTGGCCATCACCGAATACCCGCGGGCGACCTGCAGAGGCGTAAAGGAGGCGGAGCCCAGCGCCAGCGATTCGGTGTGGACAATGTTTTGCGCCGGGAAACCAAAGCGCTGCAGGTACTCGGCGGCATAGTCAACGCCCATGGCGCGCATGGCGCGCACCATTACCACGTTTTTCGACTGCCCCAGGCCCTGGCGTAAACGAATCGGACCGGCATACTGCGGCGGCGAGTTTTTCGGCCGCCAGTCGGAGCCGGCCCCGGCGTCCCAGCGCGAGATTGGCACATCGTTGAGCATGCTGGCCAGAGTTAAGCCTTTATCCATCGCAGCGGTGTAGAGGAACGGCTTGATGTTGGAGCCGACCTGGCGCAGCGCCTGGGTGGCGCGGTTAAACTTGCTCTGGTTAAAGTCAAACCCACCGACAAGGGCAATAATCGCGCCGTTTTGCGGGTTAATGGAGACCAGCGCCGAGTTGACGTCCGGGACCTGCGACAGCCACCAGCTGTCACCCACTTTGCGAACCCAGATCTGCTGCCCGGCCTGCACGACGTCGTTGACTTTACGCGGAGTCGCCCCCTGCTGCGTATCGGAGATAAAGCGACGAGCCCAGCGCACGCCGTCCATCGTCAGTGAAACGGAGTCGCCGTTAGCCAACAGCGCGACGGCCTCCTGGGCAGTCGCGGAGGTGACCACCGCAGGAGAAAGCGGGCCTAAGCCAGGCTGGCGCTTCAGGGCGTCGACGATCTTTTTCGCCTCCCACGGCGTTTCGCCGACCTTCCACAGCACGCTGGCCGGGCCGCGGTAGCCGTGACGCATATCGTAATCCAGCACGTTATTGCGGACCGCCTGCTGGGCCGCCTGCTGGTTTTTGCGGGTAATCGTGGTGTACACCCGGTAGCCATCTTCATAGGCCTGCTCGCCATAGCGATTCACCATCTCCTGGCGCACCATTTCGCTCAGATAAGGCGCTGAGAAGGCGATTTTCGGCGCGTGGTAGCTGGCGTCGATGGGTTCGCTGCGCGCTTCATCGTATTGCGCCTGGGTGATGTACCCCTCGCTCAGCATACGCGACAGCACCACGTTGCGACGGGCTGTGGCGCGATCCATCGAATAGAGCGGGTTAAAGGTGGACGGGGCTTTCGGCAGACCGGCAATCACCGCCATTTCGCTGAGGGTCAGCTGGTCGATAGGTTTGCCAAAATAGACCTGCGCCGCGGCGCCGACGCCATAGGCGCGGTAGCCGAGGTAAATCTTGTTCAGATACAGCTCAAGGATTTCATCTTTGTTCAGCAGCTGCTCGATGCGGATGGCCAGAAAGGCCTCTTTAATCTTACGCATCAACGTCTTCTCGGGGCTGAGGAAGAAGTTACGCGCTAACTGCTGGGTGATGGTGCTGGCGCCCTGCGAGGCGTGGCCTGAGAACATCGCCACGCTGGCGGCGCGGAAAATACCCACCGGATCGACGCCGTGATGCTCATAGAAACGACTGTCTTCGGTGGCGATAAACGCTTTCACCAGCTCGGGGGGAATTTGCTGCAACGTTACAGGGATACGGCGCTTTTCGCCGTACTGCGCAATAAGCTCACCGTCGGCGCTATAGACCTGCATCGGGATCTGCAAACGCACATCCTTCAGGGTTGCGACGTCGGGGAGTTGCGGCTCTATGTATTTGTAGAGGCCAAAAATCGAGCCTGCTCCCAGCAGTACGCAACAGACTGCAAGGATCAATAGATACTTTACGAACTTCACCGGTGTTTTCCCATTTAGTTTTATTTGGGCAGTTTATAAACAAACGCGCGGTAGTATAAAGGCAAGCCAGGTGCATTGATATAGCCGGACAGTTTTGCCGGATAAGGAGATCGTAAGCATGGCTTTCAGAAACTGGCGGATCGGAATGCATATCCAACAGGATAGCATTGCCATTGTCGCGCTACTGCATGAGCGCTCACACTGGGCACTGCGCCGCTGGTGGCGCATTCCGCTGCCGCCAGGTCTGGTGCGGCAGGGGATGGTGGCGGACGTTAGCGCCCTCGGCTCACGGCTGGCCGACTGGCGGCGGGAGCTACCGGTGCAGCATCAGATCAGTATCGCCTTTCCCGCGGCTCGCACGCTGCAAAAACGCCTGCCTTATCCCCAGTTCGCCCTGCGAGAGCGGGAACAGGCGACGTGGATAGCCAGCGCCATGACCCAACAGCTGGCGATGCCCGCCTCCTCTCTATGTATTGATTATGCGCCCACCTCGCGGGATGACGGCTGGCAGGTGACGGCGGCGCAGCGGCTGGATATCAATGTTCTGCGGGAGCTGGCAGGGCGGCTGCGGCTGCGGGTGGCGGCCATCGTACCGGATGCCAGCGCGCTCGGCGCCTTTTTCCCCTGGGTGACGGCAGCAGAGCAAGGCCTGGCGTGGCGGGATGAAAAGTACTGGCTATGGGCGACCCAGGAGGCCTGGGGCTGTGACGCCTGCGATGCGATAGGGTCCTTAAGCCAGCTGGCGGGGCAACTTCAGGTTCCTCTGCGCCTGTGCGCTGATGCGGGCGACGAGGCCAGTCGTTTTGATGTCTGGCAGGTGGTTCACCGCCGGCAGCCTCCGCTGCCAGCCGACGGCGATCGCTACGCCATTGCCCTTGGGCTGGCGCTGGGAGGCGGGCGCCATGACGCATGTCGTTAATCTTCTCCCCTGGCGTGACCTGCGTCGCCGCCAGCGCCTGCGCTACGCCCTGTTGTTAGCCACCGGTATCGTGCTGCTGGTGGGAACGACCCTGCAGGCGGGGCGAACAGCGGGTCTACAGCGCGACGCCCTGGCGAGGATCCACACGACAGCCGACGCAGCGTTGCTCGCCTCGCTCAAACAGCGCGAACAGGCGATGCGCGAGGCATGGCAGCAGCATCAACGCCAGCGCGAGCAGCGCCAGCGCAGATCGACGATCGCCGCCTGGCAACCCCGACTAATGGCGCTCGCTGCAGGCCTGCCCGCTCAGGCATGGCTGACGCGGCTGGAGTACCAGGGGGCGCGCCTGACGCTGGATGGTCTGGCCCTCAACCTGCAGGCGCTGGCCCGGGTGGAGGCTGCTCTGGCCAGCGTCGCGGGATTCGCGCCGGCTAAAGCCGGCGGAACGCAGCGCGACGCCGAGGGGCGCTGGCGGTTCAGTTTTACCCTGTCGGGAGCGCGCACCGATGCGGATTAACACCCGGCGCACCCGGGCGGGGCTGTTGATCCTGCTCGCGATGGGGCTGATGGGGGGCGGCGTGGCGCTCTGGCGCGATGCCCCCCAGCCGCTGGCGGCGCTGTCCCGCGATGGCGCTCTGCAAACGCAGTGGCGGCGGATCATGGCGCTGCGCATCCCCGCCGGTGAAAGTTCCGGGGAACGCATCGACAAGCAGCCGTTCTCGCCCATCGCCATTCCGCTCGCCGGCGCGAAGCTAATCGCCTGGCATCCGCAGGGGAGCGGCGGTGAGATGGCGCTGACTCTCTCCTGGCCGACGGTACCCGCCCTGTTCTCATGGCTGGCGCGCTGCGGGATGAACCCGCGTTCGTTCTCGCTGGAGCGCGAGGGGCAGGCGCTGCGCATGCGGCTGCAGCTGGAGGCGGAAGATGGGCGGTAAATGCTGGATTTTTCTGTGGTTGCCGCTGTCGCTGCTGGCGGCCGGGCGCGATCCTTTCCTGCCGGTTGAAGATCCTTGCCGCACGGCGCAGCTGTCGCAATGGCGCTATGGCGGCGCGGCCGGCGATGGCGCAGGCTGGACGGGGTTTTTGCAGGACGGAAGCGGCATGTGGCGACGGGTACGCCTGGATGAGCAATTGCCCACGGGCTGGCGGGTGAGTCGGCTGACGGCCGGCGAGCTGGACATCGTCACGCCCCCGGGATGTGAACCGCCAGCGTGGCGCTGGCAACGTGAAGGAAAACAAGATGATGCGATGGATAAGCCTGCTGCTTCTGCTGCTACCGCTGGCGGTGGTCGCCGCGCGAAATGACAAGCCGGTTTCGCTGGTCGTTGACGACGCGCCAGTGGCCCAGGTGCTGCAAGCCCTGGCCGAAATGAACCATAAGAACCTCGTTGTCGCACCGGACGTCAGCGGCACGCTCTCCCTGCGCCTGCAGAAGGTCCCCTGGACCCAGGCGCTGCGGGCAGTGGCGGATAGCGCAGGCCTCTCTTTGCAACAGCAAGGGACGGTCATCTACGCGCATACGCAGGCCTGGCAAAAAGCCAATCTGGCGCAGCGCGAAGCTGAACAGGCGAAACGTCTGCAGAACCTGCCGCTGCTGGCGGAGAGCGTGACGCTGCACTATGCCGATGCCGAGGAGCTGGCTAAAAGCGGCGGTAAGTTGCTTAGCTCCCGGGGAAACCTGATGGCGGATAAGCGGACCAATCGGCTGCTGATCCGCGATGATGCGCGGCATCTGCCGGCGCTGAAGGCCTGGGCGCAGGAGATGGATCTGCCGGTCGGACAGGTGGAGCTGGCCGCCCATATCGTGTCGATGAGCGAAACCAGCCTGCGTGAACTGGGGGTGAAGTGGCGGCTGGCGGAGGCTGAAAGCACCCCGGGATCCGGGCACATCACCACCCTAAGCAGCGATGTGTCGGTCAACGATGCCAGCACCCGCGCAGGCTTTAACATCGGCAAAATTAACGGGCGCTTGCTTGAGCTGGAGCTTTCCGCGCTGGAGCGCAAGCAGCAGGTCGAGATTATCGCCAGTCCTCGTTTGCTCGCCTCCCATATGCAGCCCGCCAGCATCAAGCAGGGGAGCGAGATCCCCTATCAGGTCTCCAGCGGTGAAAGCGGCGCCACGTCGGTGGAGTTTAAAGAGGCGGTGCTGGGCATGGAGGTGACGCCGACGGTGCTGCAGAAGGGGAGAGTGCGGTTGAAGCTGCGAATAAGCGAGAACACGCCAGGCCAGGTGCTGAAGCAGGATAACGGCGAGGCGCTGGCCATTGATAAACAGGAGATCGAGACCCTGGTGGAAGTCCGCAGCGGCGAGACCCTGGCGTTGGGCGGCATCTTTTCGCAGAAAAACAAAACCGCCCGCGACAGCGTCCCGCTGCTTGGCGATATCCCGGTGCTGGGGCGTCTGTTTCGCCGCGACGGGAAAGATAATGAACGCCGTGAACTGGTTGTCTTTATTACGCCACGGATTCTGGCAGTACGTTAAGCAGGTTTTTCATGCTAAACACGTTTCAGGTGTTTGACGTGAGGACGGATTTAGCATACAAGGGGTACCGATTTGAGAGTCGGGTACGACATCAATCCTCCCTTTATTGTCCGGCGATTTTATTCAGTTGCCAAACCAGCCGGAGTATTGAGATAATTTTTAGTCTGACTCTCGCTCTATTGCATATGAGGTTTCAGTTCATGCCCTGCGGCGCTGGGTGTCTGCGAAGCGGGTTTATCATTAACGAATAGTCTTAGTAGTACCGAAAAAATGGCAGAGAAACGCAATATCTTTCTGGTTGGGCCTATGGGTGCCGGCAAAAGCACTATTGGGCGCCAGTTAGCCCAACAGCTCAACATGGAATTTTACGATTCTGATCAAGAGATTGAGAAACGCACTGGCGCTGATGTGGGCTGGGTCTTCGATGTTGAAGGCGAAGAAGGCTTCCGCGACCGTGAAGAAAAAATTATCAATGAGTTGACGGAAAAACAGGGGATTGTGCTGGCGACTGGCGGCGGCTCTGTAAAATCCCGTGAAACGCGTAACCGTCTCTCCGCCCGCGGCGTGGTGGTCTACCTGGAAACAACGATCGAGAAGCAGTTGGCCCGTACGCAGCGCGATAAAAAGCGTCCTTTGCTACAAGTCGATGCGCCGCCTCGTGAAGTACTGGAAGCGCTGGCTGACGAGCGTAACCCGCTGTATGAAGAGATCGCCGATGTGACTATCCGCACAGACGATCAGAGTGCGAAAGTCGTCGCGAACCAGATTATTCATATGCTGGAAAGCAACTGATTCTGGCTTAATAAAAGTGCGTCAGAGTAAAAGTCATTGAGGTGGATGTCGCGTTATGGAGAGGCTTACTGTTACCCTCGGGGAACGTAGTTACCCGATTACCATCGCGGCTGGTTTGTTTAACGATCCAGCTTCCTTCCTGCCACTCAAGTCGGGCGACCAGGCTATGCTGGTCACCAACGAAACGCTGGCGCCGCTTTATCTGGATACCGTCCGCTCTGCGCTGGAGCAGGCAGGGGTCAACGTTGACAGCGTGATCCTGCCCGACGGCGAGCAGTATAAAAGCCTGGCGGTGATGGATACCGTATTTACCGCGCTGTTACAAAAACCCCATGGCCGCGACACCACGCTGGTGGCGCTCGGCGGCGGTGTTATCGGTGATTTAACCGGTTTCGCCGCGGCAAGCTATCAGCGCGGCGTGCGTTTTATCCAAGTCCCTACCACCTTGCTGTCGCAGGTCGACTCGTCGGTCGGCGGCAAAACCGCAGTGAACCACCCTCTCGGCAAAAACATGATTGGCGCCTTCTGGCAGCCGGTTTCCGTGGTGGTTGATCTTAACTGTCTGAAGACGCTTCCGAAGCGCGAACTCGCTTCCGGACTGGCTGAGGTCATCAAGTATGGGGTGATCCTCGACGGCGCATTCTTCAGCTGGCTGGAAAACAACATTGATGCCCTGCTGGCGCTGGATGAAAAGGCCATGGCGTACTGCATTCGCCGTTGCTGTGAGCTGAAAGCGGAAGTTGTGGCTGCCGACGAGCGTGAAACCGGGTTACGTGCTTTACTCAATCTTGGACATACCTTCGGCCATGCTATCGAGGCTGAAATGGGCTACGGTAACTGGCTGCACGGCGAAGCGGTGGCGGCAGGTATGGTGATGGCGGCGCATACGTCCGAGCGGCTGGGGCAGTTCCGCTCGCAGGATACTCAGCGCCTTATCGATCTGCTCAAGCGTGCAGGTTTACCGGTACGCGGCCCGCAGGAAATGAGTGCGCAGGCGTATTTGCCCCATATGATGCGCGATAAGAAAGTACTGGCTGGCGAAATGCGGCTGGTGCTCCCGCTCGCAATAGGAAGCAGCGAGCTGCGCGGCGGAGTGCCGCATGATGTGGTTCTTGGCGCGATTGCTGATACTCAGCAGGCGCAACAATAAGAAGGTCTGGCCGCGTTCGCGCGGCGTTATCATTTCGGGTGATGTGCAATAATCGTGAGCATAAGCCTTTTAGTGGGGTGTTAAATGGATGATTTCAAACCAGAAGACGATATGAAAGCCGATCGCAACGATCGTCGTGCTGGTCGTTCCCGTCAGTCTTCCGAGCGTGATGCCGATCCGCAGATCAATTTTGACGATGTCGATCTTGATGCCGATGAAGGCCGTCCGACGCGCGCCGGCAAGGCCCGTCGTGAGCGTGAAGAGGAAGAGTTCGAAGAAGAACTGGATGCGGAAGATGAGGAGATGCTCGAAGAGCAGCCTGTAGAGCGTCGTCCGCGTAAGCGTAAAAAAGCGCCGGCGAAACCCGCTTCCCGCCAGTACATCATGATGGGCGTGGGGATTCTGGTGCTGTTGCTGTTAATCGTAGGTATCGGTTCCGCGCTGAAATCGCCATCTTCGTCCAGCCAGCAGACCGCTTCCGGCGAGAAGAGCATTAATCTGTCTGACGACCAGTCCGCCAGCACGCCAGCTGCCGGCCAGGATCAGACAGCCGCCAATACCACCACACAGCAGGACGTCACGGTACCGCCTATTGCCGCGAACCCGACCCAGGGCCAGGCAGCGGCAGAGCCGCAGGGCCAGCAGCGTGTTGAAGTTCAGGGCGATCTGAATAACGCGCTGACCCAGCAGCAGGGCCAGCTGGACGGCGCCGTAGCTAACTCGACGCTGCCAACTGAACCGGCAACCGTCGCGCCGATCCGTAATGGCGCCAGTGGCGCCGCGGCGCCGCGCCAGACGACCGAACGTCAGACGGCGGCAACGCCGCGTCCGGCCGAGCGTAAGCACACCGTCATCGAAGCGAAGCCGCAGCCGAAACCACAGGCGGTGGCGAAAGCGCCGGTAGAAACGAAACCGGTCCAGCCGAAGCATGTTGAAAGCGCGGCCACTACCGCTCCGGCGAAAACGACCGTCAGCGAAAGTAAACCGGCAGCCACCGCGCAGAGCAAACCAGCCACGACCGCGACGACCGCAGCGCCAGCTGCAACGGCAGCCGCGGCAGCGCCGGCGGCGAAGAGCGGTAAAACGGCAGGTGACGTCAGCTCGATGAAATCTGCGCCGTCGGGTAACTATACCCTGCAGCTCAGCAGCTCCTCTAACTATGAAAACCTGAACAACTGGGCGAAGAAAGAGAAGCTGGACAGATATGTTGTCTATGAAACGTCGCGTAACGGCCAACCGTGGTACGTGCTGGTGAGCGGTATCTATTCATCGAAAGATGAAGCGAAACGCGCGGTCACCTCGCTGCCGCCGGACGTGCAGGCGAAAAATCCATGGGCAAAACCACTGCATCAGGTTCAGGCTGATCTGAAATAATGCCGTGGGGTAGTCTTAAGCGCAGGATGCTGTCGGAGCTTTCTCCACAGCCGGAGAATGTGTAATTAGTTAGGCAGCATGAAAAAGAATCGCGCTTTTCTAAAGTGGGCAGGGGGGAAGTACCCCCTGCTTGACGATATTAAAAAGCATTTGCCGGAAGGTGAGTGCTTAATCGAGCCCTTTGTGGGCGCCGGGTCGGTATTTCTCAATACCGACTTTTCTCGTTATATCCTCGCGGATATCAACAGTGATTTAATCGGCCTGTACAACATCGTCAAATTGCGCACCGACGAGTATGTCGCTGCCGCCCGCGAGATGTTTACCCCGGAAAACAACGTCGCTGAGCGCTACTACCAGTACCGAGATGAATTCAACCAGAGCCAGGATCCGCTGCGTCGCGCGGTGCTGTTCCTGTATCTGAACCGTCACGGCTACAACGGCCTGTGTCGCTACAATTTGCGCGGCGAATTCAATGTGCCGTTTGGCCGCTATAAGAAGCCCTATTTCCCCGAGGCTGAGCTCTATCATTTTGCCGACAAGGCGCAAAACGCTGAGTTTTACTGCGAATCTTATGAAGAGTGCATGCAGCGTGCGGATAGCCGCACGGTGGTGTATTGCGATCCGCCCTATGCGCCATTGACGGCGACGGCGAACTTTACCGCCTACCACACCAACAGCTTCAACCTGGAGCAACAGGTGCTGCTGGCGCAAAAGGCGGAATCGCTGATGAAGAAACGGATCCCGGTGCTGATTTCCAACCACCGCACGCCGTTGACGCAGGAGTGGTATAAAAACGCGGCAGAAACGCATATTGTGAAGGTTCGGCGCAGCATCAGCAGCAACGGTGGTACGCGTAAAAAGGTGGACGAGCTCTTAGCGCTCTACCGTCCGCCTAAGACCAAATAAATTTCAAGGAGATGCGGATGAAGCAGTATTTGATTGCCCCTTCGATTCTGTCGGCTGATTTTGCCCGTCTGGGTGAGGATACCGCGAAGGCGCTGGCGGCGGGTGCGGATGTCGTGCACTTCGACGTCATGGACAACCACTACGTGCCGAACCTGACGATTGGCCCGATGGTGCTGAAGTCGCTGCGTAACTACGGTATTACCGCGCCGATCGACGTCCACCTGATGGTGAAGCCGGTCGACCGCATCATTCCTGATTTTGCCGAAGCTGGCGCCAGCATCATCACCTTCCACCCGGAAGCCTCCGAACACGTCGACCGCAGCCTGCAGCTTATCAAAGAGCACGGCTGTAAAGCGGGCCTGGTGTTTAACCCCGCGACGCCGCTGAGCTATCTCGATTACGTGATGGATAAGCTGGACGTGATCCTGCTGATGTCGGTTAACCCGGGCTTTGGCGGCCAGTCCTTTATTCCGCAGACGCTGGATAAACTGCGTGAAGTGCGCCAGCGCATCGATGCGTCCGGCTACGACATTCGCCTGGAAGTGGATGGCGGAGTGAAAGCGAGCAATATCGGCGAAATCGCCGCGGCGGGCGCGGATATGTTCGTTGCCGGTTCGGCGATCTTCGGTCAGCCGGACTACAAGAAAGTCATTGATCACATGCGTAATGAATTAGCGAAGGTGAGTCATGGATAAATTACAGGCGATCCGCGGCATCGCGTTTGATCTCGACGGCACGCTGGTGGACAGCGCGCCGGGTCTGACCGCCGCCGTTGATAACGCCCTCTACGCCCTGGAGCTGCCGGTGGCGGGAGAAGAACGCGTCGTGACCTGGATCGGCAACGGCGCCGATGTTCTGATGGAGCGGGCGCTGACCTGGGCTCGTCAGGAGCGTGCAACGTTACGTGCGGCGATGGGCAAGCCTTCCGTCGACGATCATGATATTCCGCAAGACGAACAGCTGCGCATTTTGCGTAAACTGTTTGACCGCTATTACGCCGAAGCGGCGGAAGAGGGCAGTTTCCTGTTTCCGGCAGTGGCCGATACGCTCGGCGCGCTGCAGGCCAAAGGCCTGCCGCTGGCGCTGGTGACCAATAAGCCGACGCCGTTCGTCGCCCCGCTGCTGGACGCGCTCGATATGGCGAAATACTTTACCGTGGTGATCGGCGGCGATGACGTACAGAACAAAAAGCCGCATCCGGAACCGCTGCTGCTGGTGGCGCAAAAGCTTGGCCTGACGCCGGAGGCGCTGCTGTTCGTCGGCGATTCACGTAATGATATTCAGGCGGCCAAAGCGGCAGGCTGCTGCTCTGTTGGCCTGACCTACGGCTATAACTATGGCGAACCGCTTGCGCTGAGCGAGCCGGACTATCTCTTCGACCAGTTTAATGAACTCTTACCCGCTCTCGGGTTACCGCACAGTGAAACTCAGGAATTGAAACATGACTAAGCCCATCGTTTTTAGTGGCGCACAGCCCTCAGGTGAACTGACCATTGGCAACTACATGGGTGCGCTGCGTCAGTGGGTAAACATGCAGGACGATTACCACTGCATCTATTGCATCGTGGACCAGCACGCCATCACCGTGCGCCAGGATCCGCAGCAGCTGCGTAAGGCGACGCTGGACACCCTGGCGCTGTATCTGGCCTGCGGCATCGACCCGCAGAAAAGCACTATTTTCGTTCAGTCTCACGTGCCGGAACATGCCCAGTTAGGCTGGGCGCTGAACTGCTACACCTATTTCGGCGAACTGAGCCGCATGACCCAGTTTAAAGACAAGTCCGCGCGCTACGCGGAGAACATCAACGCCGGTCTGTTTGATTATCCGGTACTGATGGCCGCTGACATTCTGCTGTACCAGACCAACCAGGTTCCGGTGGGCGAAGATCAGAAACAGCACCTTGAACTGAGCCGCGATATCGCCCAGCGTTTTAACGCCATCTACGGCGATATTTTTAAAGTGCCTGAGCCGTTTATCCCTAAATCCGGCGCGCGCGTGATGTCGCTGCTGGAGCCGACGAAAAAGATGTCCAAGTCCGACGACAACCGCAACAACGTCATCGGCCTGCTGGAAGACCCGAAATCGGTGGTCAAGAAGATCAAACGTGCGGTCACCGACTCCGACGAGCCGCCGGTGGTGCGCTACGACCTGAAAGAGAAAGCGGGCGTCTCCAACCTGCTGGATATCCTCTCCGCGGTCACCGGGAAAACCATTCCTGAGCTGGAGCAGCATTTCGAAGGCAAAATGTATGGCCACCTGAAAGGCGAAGTCGCCGAAGCGGTATCGGGCATGCTGATTGACCTGCAGGAGCGCTATCACCGTTTCCGTAACGACGAAGCGTTTCTCAATCAGGTGATGAAGGACGGCGCAGAAAAGGCCAGCGCGCGCGCTTCTCAAACCCTGAAAGCGGTATACGAAGCGATTGGCTTTGTCGCCAAGCCGTAAGCGACGCAACAGCTAAAAAGGGCGGGGATATCCCGCCCTTTTTTATGCCTGTCGTTCACGCCGTCAGGCGAAGGTTAGTGGTTCGAGAACCAGTTCAGTTTATCCCGCAGACCGACCACGCGGCCGACAATGATCAGCGCCGGGCTGGCCATCTGCTGCGCCAGAATATCCAGCTGTCCTAAGGTGCCGCTGACCACTTTTTGCGTCACGGCGGTGCCGTTCTCGACGATGGCGGCAGGCATATCTTCCGCCATGCCGTGGGCGATAAGCTTCTCGCGGATCGCCGGCGCCTGGTTCAGACCCATATAGAACACCAGGGTCTGCTTCTCCACCGCCAGGTTCGCCCAGTCCAGCTCGCCGCCGGTTTTCAGATGGCCGGTGACCAGGCGGACGCCCTGGGCGAAATCGCGATGGGTCAACGGGATCCCCGAGTAGGCGGAGCAGCCGGAGGCGGCGGTGATGCCGGGCACAACCGAGAAGGGGATCCCCGCCTCGCAGAGGGTCTCCAGCTCCTCTCCGCCGCGGCCAAAGATAAAGGGATCGCCGCCTTTCAGCCGGACCACGCGTCTTCCTTTTTGCGCTTCGCGCAGCAGGATCTGGTTGATCTCCTCCTGCGGCACGCAGTGATAGCCTGAGCGCTTGCCGACGAACACCCGGTCGGCATCGCGGCGCACCAGATTCATAATGTCGTCGGAGACCAGCCGGTCATAGACCACCACGTCGGCCTGCTGGATCTGCTGCAGGCCCTTGAGCGTGAGCAGCCCGGCGTCACCTGGGCCGGCGCCAACCAGGACGACCTCGCCGCGATGCTCTAACGGCTCGGTCAGCAGCTGCTCGGTGGTATCCGCCACCGCCTGCCGATCGTCATTGGCCAGCGACTGCGCCAGCCGGTCGTTAACGAACAGCTTCTCCCAGAAGCGGCGGCGTTCGCCTACGGTGGCAAACTGCTGCTTCACGCGTGCGCGCAGATGGCCGGCGTAGCGGGCCAGCTGGCCAAGATGCAGGGGTAAGACTGACTCCAGCTTCTCGCGCAACAGGCGCGCCAGCACCGGGGATGTCCCGCCCGAGGAGACGGCGACCATCAGCGGCGAGCGGTCGATGATGGACGGCATGATAAAGCTGGCCTGGCGCGGGGCATCCACCACGTTACAGAAGATACGCCGCGCTTCGGCCGCGTCGCTGACCTGCTGGTTCACCGTCTCATTATCGGTAGCGGCGATGGCCAGCCAGCAGTTGTCCAGCAGCGAGGGGATAAACTCCCCCTGCACCAGGGTTAGCATCTGTGAATCGGCCCACACATGAAACTGCGGGGTAAAGTCGAGCGCATTGACCGTGACGTTTGCGCCAGCATCCAGCAGCAGACGGGCCTTGCGTTCGGCGACATCCCCGCCGCCAACCAGTAAACAATCACGCTGGCGCAACTGGCAGAATATGGGTAAGTGATCCACAGAATAACCTCATAAAAATAAGGGGTAGAAAATGAGTAGTCGTAGAATAGCAGCAAAGGTAATACAAAACATGCGACATATCCCGCACTCATGCGCTGTCGGTCAGAAGTGTTACTTATATCTCCCCCCGTGGCCGGGGGGAGGACGCGGGACTCACGCCTTAAGCTGAACGTGGCCGTCTTTTACCCGGGCGTCGAAACGGGCGATAGAGTGGCTGGCATCTTCCATACACAGGCCGTCACTCAGGCGGAAACGTTGTTTTTTCAGCGGGCTGGCAACCCACAGGGCGCCGTCATGCTCGGCGATAATGCCGCGAGACAGTACGCTGGCGTTAAAGAACGGATCGATGTTGCTGATAGCGAACACCCTGTCGTCATGATAGGGACGGAAGATCGCCACCTGCTGCTGACCGAGCAGGGCGCAGACGCCGGTGGCGGGCAGGATGTCGTCAATGTTGCAGATGTTTACCCACTGGCTCATGCTTTTTCCTCCACCAGAGTAACCGGGATGCGCTCATACGGCGTGGCCGGGCGATGCTGGTCACGTTCTGGCACCACCTGAACGTTCGGGTCGCGCTGGTCGCTGTTGATAAAGTGTTTGAAGCGGGTCTGCGCCGCCGGGTTATTGACGGTCTCGGTCCACTCGCAGGCGAAGGCGGCGCGCAGGCGAGCCAGCTCCTCTTCCAGATGGTCGTTCAGACCGAGCTTGTCATCGATGATGACGCTGCGCAGATAGTCGATCCCGCCTTCCATGTTGTCCAGCCACGGCGCGGTGCGGGTCAGCTTATCGGCGGTGCGGATGTAGAACATCATAAAGCGGTCGAGATACTTAATCAGCGTCTCGCGATCGAGGTCCGCGGCCAGCAGATCGGCGTGGCGCGGCTTCATCCCGCCGTTACCGCACACGTACAGGTTCCAGCCTTTCTCGGTGGCGATGATCCCGACGTCTTTGCCCTGGGCTTCCGCACATTCGCGGGTACAGCCGGAGACGCCGAACTTCATTTTGTGTGGCGTACGGATGCCTTTGTAGCGATTTTCCAGTTCGACGCCGAAGCCGACGCTGTCGCCGACCCCGTAGCGGCACCAGGTGCTGCCGACGCAGGTTTTCGCCATCCGCAGCGCTTTGGCGTAGGCGTGGCCGGTTTCGAAGCCCGCTTCAATCAGCTGCCGCCAGATCTCCGGCAGGTCGTCTTTCTGCGCGCCAAACAGGCCGATGCGCTGGGAACCGGTGATTTTGGTGTACAGATTGAATTCACGAGCGATACGGCCCACGGCGACCAGCCCTTCCGGCGTGATTTCGCCGCCCGCGGAGCGCGGAATGACCGAGTAGGTGCCATCTTTCTGGATGTTGGCGAGGAAGTTGTCGTTGGTGTCCTGCAGCGGCGTGTGCTGAGGCTTGAGGATGTACTCATTCCAGCAGGAGGCCAGCAGGGAGCCGACGGTCGGTTTACACACTTCACAGCCGTAGCCCTGGCCGTGTTTGGCCAGCAGTTCGTCGAAGGTTTTGATGCCTTCCACGCGGATCAGGTGGAACAGCTCCTGGCGGGAGTAAGCGAAATGTTCGCACAGGTTGTTGTTGACCTCGATACCCTGTTTCGCCAGCTCGGCGTTGAGCACCTGGGTGACCAACGGGATACAGCCGCCGCAGCCGGTACCGGCCTTGGTTTCCGCTTTCAGCGCCGCGACGGTATGGCAGCCTTTATTGATGGCGGCGATCAGGTCGCCTTTGCTGACGTCGAAGCAGGAGCAGATTTGCGCGCTGTCCGGCAGTTTATCGACGCCGATCGACGGCTTGCCGCTGCCGGCGTGGGCCGGGAGGATCAGCGAATCCGGATTCTCCGGCAACTCGATGGCGTTCAGCACCAGCTGCAGCAGGTTGCCGTAGTCGCTGGTGTCGCCGACCAGCACCGCGCCGAGCAGGGTTTTGTTGTCGGCGCTGACGATCAGACGCTTATAAACTTCTTTGCTTTCGTCGAGATAGACGTAGCTGCGGGCGCCCGGCGTGCGGCCGTGGGCATCGCCGATACCGCCCACGTCTACACCCAGCAGCTTCAGCTTGGCGCTGAGGTCGGCGCCGGTGAAGCTGTTTTCACTGCCGAGGAGGTGGTCGACGGCCACCTGGGCCATTTTATAACCCGGCGCGACGAGGCCATACACGCGGTTGTTCCAGCTGGCGCATTCGCCGATGGCATAGATATCAGGGTCGGAGGTCTGGCAGCTATCGTTGACCATGATGCCGCCGCGCTGGGCAACCGCCAGTCCGCACTGGGTGGCCAGTTTATCGCGCGGGCGGATCCCGGTAGAGAAGACGATGAAATCGACCTGCAGCTCGCTACCGTCGGCGAAGTGCATGGTTTTGCGCGCCTCGGTGCCCTGCTGAACGATCTCTTTGGTGTTTTTGCTGGTGTGAACTTTCACGCCCATGCTTTCAATTTTGCGCCGCAGCTGCTCGCCGCCCATCTGGTCGAGCTGCTCGGCCATCAGCATCGGCGCGAATTCGATAACATGGGTTTCGACACCGAGGTTTTTCAGGGCGCCTGCGGCTTCCAGGCCGAGCAGGCCGCCGCCGACCACCGCGCCGCGTTTGCTGCGACGGGCGCAGGATTCAATGGCGTTAAGATCTTCAATGGTGCGATAGACGAAGCAATCCTGAGTTTCCGCGCCTTTAATCGGCGGGATCCATGGGTATGAGCCGGTCGCCATAATCAGCTTGTCGTAGAACACCGTGCGCCCGGCGCTGGAGTGGATCACTTTCTCCTGGCGGTTGATGGTGATGGCCCGTTCGCCGACCAGCACCTTGACGCCGTGTTTCTCATAGAAACCTTCGCGGACCAGCGACAGCTCTTCTGCGGTATGGTGGGAGAAATAAGACGACAGGTGGACACGGTCGTAGGCGATACGCGGTTCTTCACAGAACACGGTAATGTCGAACTGTCCGGCAGGCGCCTTATCGAGAAGCTCTTCGATAAAGCGATGGCCAACCATGCCGTTACCGATAATAGCGATTCTGACTTTGCTCATTTTTGCCTCGATTTCTTTTCTATTACCGCCTACCTTAACGATTCAGCCATCAGGCTTATTGATGCAAATCAATGACAACTTCACCTACCACTTAATGGGTATATAATTGATTTGTCTGTAATTTTCTAAGTTGTGGAAAACGCTGGCTTTTCCTTTTTGCCGATTTTGTGTACAAGAATTGGGTGGGTCGCGATTGGGGTTGAGTAGAAAACAAGCCGTATTGAATAGAGAGGGTGATATGACAGCAGCGCCGCTTTGGTTGATTCAGAACGTACGCCTGGCAGACCGCGACGGCCTGTGGCAGATAGCGATAGATAAGGGCCGCTTTGGCGAGATCACACCGATGGGGGAGGCGCGGGACGAAAGCTACGAGGTGTTGAACGCTCGCGGCGGTCTGGCGATCCCGCCTTTTATTGAGCCGCATATCCATCTGGATACCACCCAGACGGCTGGTGAGCCGAACTGGAACCAGTCCGGCACCCTGTTCGAGGGGATTGAGCGCTGGGCGGAGCGGAAAGCGCTGCTCAGCTATGAGGACGTTAAAGCCCGGGCGTGGAAAACCCTCAAGTGGCAGATCGCCAATGGCGTACAGTTTGTCCGTACCCATGTCGATGTCTCCGATCCAACGTTGACGGCGCTGAAGGCGATGCTGGAGGTCAAAAAGGAGGTGGCGCCATGGGTCGAGTTGCAGATTGTCGCTTTTCCGCAGGAGGGGATCCTCTCTTACCCCAACGGCGAGGCGCTGCTGGAAGAGGCCCTGAAGCTGGGGGCGGATGTCGTCGGGGCGATCCCGCACTTTGAGTTCACCCGTGAATATGGGGTGGAATCGCTGCATATCGCCTTTCGACTGGCGCAGAAATATGACCGCCCGCTGGATATTCACTGCGATGAAATTGACGATGAACAGTCGCGCTTTGTTGAAACCGTTGCCGCGCTGGCGCTGAAGGCGGGGATAGGGCCGCGGGTGACGGCCAGCCATACCACCGCCATGCACTCCTATAATGGCGCCTATACCTCGCGCCTGTTCCGCCTGCTAAAGCTCTCCGGCATCAACTTTGTCGCCAATCCGCTGGTCAATATTCATCTGCAGGGCCGGTTTGACGACTACCCGAAGCGACGGGGCATTACCCGGGTGAAGGAGCTGATGGCGGCGGGGATCAACGTTTGTTTTGGTCATGATGATGTCTTTGACCCGTGGTACCCGCTGGGGACCGGTAATATGCTGCAGGTCCTGCATATGGGGCTGCACGTTTGCCAGCTGATGGGCTACCAGCAGATTAACGACGGCCTGCAGCTTATCACTGACAACAGCGCCCGCACGTTTGGCCTGACCGATTACGGCATCGTCAGCGGCAACCCGGCTAACCTGATCATCCTCCCGGCGGAGAATGGCTTTGAGGCGGTACGCTGCCAGGTGCCGGTGCGCTGGTCAATTCGCCAGGGAAGGGTGATCGCGATTACCCAGCTGGCGCAAACCTGGATCCAGACCGACCGCGGTGGCGAGGCGCTCTCTTTTATGAGGAACAGCCCCCTTGCGGACGCAAAGGGGCCGAAGGCTTAGTGAGACGCCGCCTGCGCGTTGTTCTGGCGGTGACGGGAGACGAAGCCGAGGATAAAGCACATCACGAACACCACGGCGTAGAGGCCGTTAGCGGTGTGCAGCGCTGCCAGCGGACCGCTGGCAGCCACAATCGGGCCGGTGACCACGAAAGTCAGCATGGTGCCGATGGTGCCGCAGGTGAGGATAAAGTTCACCAGCTTTGGTGAAGCGACTTTAGTTTGCTGCGAACCGAGCGTAATGATCGAGGTGTAGATGGCGCTGGAGAAGAAGCCCAGGGTCAGAATAAACCACGGCATATGCTCCGGCGAACCATTGATAAACAGGTACATCAGCACCGTCGCGAGGCCGGCGAGGACGGTTAAGATGCGCTGCAGGTCGAAGAAGCGCAGGATAAAGCTGAATGACCACATGCCGATCATGTAGGACATCCAGAAATCGCTCACCAGTTTACCGGCATCGCCGAGGCTCATGCCCAGGCTCTTGGCATATTCCGGTACCCAGGAGATAAAGCCCAGCTGACCGAGGATGTAGCACAGCGCCGCGACGGAGAGGAACAGCACGCCGATGCCCCACTTCTCTTTCACTACCGGCTGGCTGTTTTCGCTCTGCGCTTTTTTGCCGAGCACCGGGAAGTCACAGCCGAATGTCAGGACGAAAATAGCGACATACACCAGACCGATACAGGCGTAGACCCAGTACCACTCGATGCTGCGCGCCAGCAGGACCGCGGCGACCATCGGAAAAATCATTCCCGCCATGCTAAAGAAGGAGTCGGTAAACAGCAGACGCGCCCCGCGCTGACGGCCTTCATACATATGGGTGATCAGGAAGGTCCCGATCGACATGGTGATCCCGCTGACCAGGCCGAGAACGAACATCGACGCGGAGAACAGCGCCAGGCTGTGGCTGAGCATCAGGCCGGCCACCGCCAGCACCATTAAAATAAAGCCAAAACGCAGCTGAGTTTTCAGCGGCACGATCTCCATCAGCCAGGCATTGAGGAAGATGGAGATCAGAATACCGGCGTTCAGGAAGGTAAAGGTGTTGCTCATACTGGAAACGGGCAGATGGAAATAATCCGCAATGTTACCCATCACCATACCGGTGACGATCACCAACGCGCCGGTCAGGGCGTAGGAGAAGAAGCTGATCCATGTGAGCTTAATACGGTTGCTGTTAGTCATGACTGGCCTGTGAATAGAAAGGTAAAGCGCGTTGACGCTGCGCCGGGCGGACAGATTTTAGTCGTTCAGGTGATGTAATTAAATGTTTATTGTGAAATACGTTATCTTTTGCATGTTTTAATGTGACTTGCATCACGCTTTTTTCGACGCCAGGGAGAACGTTTGCGCGGTTACAATTATTACAGCTAAGTAAAATTTGGTAAAAGGCTGGCCCAGGATGCAAAGGCTCTTTAGAATCAAGGCACTCGCTTTTATTCTGCTCCGTTAAGGAATTTCCATGCTCAAATCAACACTGGCGGCGATGGCTGCCGTTTTCGCCATTTCAGCTTTCTCCCCGGCCATGGCGGCAAAGGGCGATCCGCATGTGCTGCTGACCACCTCGGCAGGTAACATTGAGCTTGAGTTAAACAGCCAGAAAGCCCCGATTTCCGTGGATAACTTCCTGAAGTACGTTAACAGCGGCTTCTACAACAACACCACCTTCCACCGCGTGATCCCGGGATTCATGGTGCAGGGCGGCGGCTTTAACGAGCAGATGCAGCAGAAACAGCCTAACCCGCCGATCAAGAATGAAGCAGACAACGGCCTGCGCAACACCCGCGGCACCATCGCGATGGCGCGTACCGCCGATCAGGATAGCGCCACCAGCCAGTTCTTTATCAACGTGGCGGATAACGCCTTCCTCGACCATGGCCAGCGCGACTTTGGCTATGCGGTGTTTGGCAAGGTAGTCAAAGGCATGGACGTTGCGGATAAGATCTCCCAGGTCCAGACCCATAACGTCGGCCCATACCAGAATGTGCCGTCTAAACCGGTTGTTATCCTCTCTGCGAAAGTGCTGCCCTAATCCTCCCGCGGCGCGGTGGTTTATCGCCGCGCCCGGTTGCCTCCCGGCATAACCTGTAATTGCTGCTTATACTTGTGGCACACAGGGGACGATAAGGGGGGCGACGATGCGTCCACTCACCGATAAGCAAAAATCCCGGCTCTGGGAACAGACACGTAATAGCAATTTTCAGGCCAGCCGTCGCCTCGAAGGCGTATCGGTGCCGCTGGTTACGCTGACTGCCGAGGAGGCGCAGGCTCGCCTCGCGACGCTGCGGAGGGAGTATGAGCGATAAATTTGGCGATGAACGCGATCCTTACCTCTATCCGGCGCTGAACGTCCTGCGCAACCGCCTCGGCATCCGCCAGGCTAAAACGCTGCAGCAGGCTGCCCTGGAGATGACGTCCCTGCGGGCGGCCACTCTGCCGCTGGGCCCGCGGGTGCGCGGCTTACCCTATCTGTGCGCTATTCATCATCAGCTGTATCAGGATCTGTTTGACTGGGCGGGTAGGCTGCGTGAAGTGAACCTCTACCTGGGCGATACGCCGTTCTGCCACTTTGCCCGCATCGAAGAGGAGGGGAATGCCCTGATGCAGGCTCTGGAGCAGGAGGATTATCTCTGCGGTCTGCCGCGGGATACCTTTATCGAACGCCTGAGCTGGTTCTATGGTGAAATTAATGTGCTGCACCCTTTTCGTCTCGGCAATGGCCTGACCCAGCGCATTTTCTTTGAACAGCTGGCGATACATGCCGGCTACCTTCTTGACTGGCGTGACGTCGATCCTGCCGCCTGGAGCACCGCCTGTCAGCAGGGCGCGATGGGCGATCCGGACCCGCTGGCGGCGATCTTTCGCAAAGTGGTAAGCGAAGCGCGGGAATCTGAGTAGAATAGCCCGGTTTGATTGTTCCGGAGCCGCTATGATCCTGCTTATCGATAACTATGACTCTTTCACCTGGAATCTGTATCAGTACTTTTGCGAACTGGGGGCGGAAGTGCTGGTCAGGCGCAACGATGCGTTGAAGCTGGAGGAGATAGCGTCGCTGGCGCCGGAGAAGATAGTGATTTCGCCTGGTCCCTGTACGCCGGATGAAGCGGGGATTTCCCTCGCGGTAATCCGTCACTATGCAGGGAAAACGCCGCTGCTGGGCGTCTGCCTCGGGCATCAGGCGATAGCCCAGGCGTTTGGCGCGACCATTGTGCGGGCGGCGCAGGTGATGCATGGAAAAACCTCGCTTATCGAGCATAACGGCGAAGGGGTGTTTCTGGGGCTGAATAATCCTTTGACGGTGACCCGCTATCATTCGCTGGTGATTGACCCGCCGACGCTGCCGCCTGAGTTTATCGTCACCGCCCGCAGCGCCAGCGGTGAGATTATGGGGATCCGTCATCGCGACTGGGATCTCGAGGGCGTGCAGTTCCATCCGGAAAGCATCCTCAGCGAACAGGGCCATCAATTGCTGGCGAACTTTATTAAGCGGTGATTTCGGTTGCCATTGACTGATTTTTTATGCATATTTTGTGATTAGATTATCATAATCGCATCTGCATAACGAAGAGGGATGGGCAAGACATGGCAACTGAACAACCGGCAATCACCCGCGCCACATTCGATGAAGTTATTTTGCCAATTTATGCACCGGCAGAATTCATCCCGGTAAAGGGAAAAGGCAGCCGCGTCTGGGATCAGCAGGGCAAAGAGTATGTTGATTTCGCCGGCGGTATCGCGGTGACGGCGCTCGGCCATTGCCACCCGGCGCTGGTGGCGGCGCTCCACGAGCAGGGCGAAACGCTGTGGCATACCAGCAACGTCTTTACCAATGAGCCAGCGCTGCGCCTGGGACGTAAACTTGTCGATGCCACCTTCGCCGAGCGAGTGGTGTTTATGAACTCCGGTACCGAAGCCAATGAAACGGCCTTTAAGCTGGCGCGTCACTATGCGGTGACCCGCCATAGCCCGTACAAAACCAAAATCATCGCTTTCCATAATGCCTTTCATGGTCGCTCCCTGTTTACCGTCTCCGTCGGCGGGCAGCCGAAGTACTCCGATGGTTTCGGCCCGAAACCGGCGGATATTGTCCATGTTCCCTTCAACGACCTGCAGGCGGTAAAAGCGGTGATGGATGACCACACCTGCGCGGTGGTGGTGGAGCCGATTCAGGGCGAAGGCGGCGTGACGGCAGCGACGCCGGCGTTCCTGCAGGGGCTGCGCGAACTGTGCGATCAACACCAGGCGCTGTTAGTCTTTGATGAAGTGCAGTGCGGAATGGGGCGTACCGGATCGCTGTTTGCCTATATGCACTATGGCGTAACTCCGGATATTCTCACCAGCGCCAAAGCGCTGGGCGGCGGTTTCCCGGTCAGCGCCATGTTGACTACCCACGAGATCGCCAGCGCCTTCCATGCGGGTTCCCATGGCTCAACCTACGGCGGCAACCCGCTGGCCTGCGCGGTCGCCAACGCCGCTTTCGATCTGATCAATACCCCGGCGGTGCTGGATGGCGTGAACGCCAAACGCGAACTGTTCGTCAAACACCTGCAGCAGCTGGATGCCGAGTTTGATCTGTTCAGTGATATTCGCGGGATGGGCCTGCTGATTGGCGCCGAACTCAAGCCGCAGCACAAGGGCCGCGCGCGTGATTTCCTCTATGCCGCTGCGGAAGCCGGCGTCATGGTGCTTAACGCCGGGCCGGACGTGATGCGTTTTGTTCCCTCGCTGATCATCGAAGAGCAGGATATTGCCGAGGGGATGGCGCGCTTTGCCCAGGCCGTGGCAAAGGTGATTAACGGCTGATCTTCCGCAGCCAGATGCCGTGATGCGGCCGCTGACGCCATGCCACTGACGAAATGGTGTGCATGGTGTTCAGATGGCCCAGAATGCGTTGCAGATGCTGCTCCAGGGTGCTTAACGGACCGATCGGCACCTCGCTTTCCGGTGACTCCATAATATTGACATCCCCTGCGCTGCCGGGGCCATCGCTGTCCAGCCGCTGCTGACAGCGCTGCAGGGCAATCTCACAGGATTCGAGATAGCGCTGGGCAAGATCCGGGGTGAGCATCGTATGCTCCCGGGCCAGAGTGGTCATGGCGTTGATGTGTTCGACGATAAACTGGCTGTGCGTCACCCATAGCTTCATATCTTCCAGGTAGTGGGTATTAAACCCGGGCTCCTGCATCGCCTGATTCAGGGAGTTGTAGAGCGCGTTGTGCGCCTGATTGACGCGCATGCGCTGGTAGGCCAGTGCGGGCGCTTTGGGGTCGGGGCTGAGGATCAGGCGAATCGCCTGCTGGTCGGCCTCCAGCGCATCGTGGGCGTTTTTTTTCAGCAGGCCGCTCTGCCACTGCGGCCACAGCCAGACCATCCCGCCGAAGGCGATCAGGCAGCCGATCAGCGTATCGATCAGCCGGGCGATAATATACTGTTCGCCGTTAAGCGTCAGCAGCTGCAGGGTATATACCGCCGTCACCGTAAACCCCACCATCGCCCAGCCATAGTGTTTGCGGATGATCAGATAGCTGAGCAGGGTGATCAGCAGCATCCCGCTCAGGGTATAGCTCTCCGGAACGTGAAAGTGCAAGGTCAGCCCGGCGATGATCAGGCCGGCGAGCGTCCCCGCCGCCCGGTGGACAATACGAACCCGCGTGGCGCCATAGCCGTTCTGTGTCACGAAGAGGACGGTCATCAGGATCCAGTAGGGCTTCGGCAAATGCAGGGCGTTGCCCATCAGGCTGGCGATGCTCAGCATCACGCTGATGCGGGCGGCGTTGCGCAGCGCGGGCGACTTCAGCGACAGATAGTTCTTTAGCGCGGGAAACAGCGGTAAACGACGCTCTTTGTCAGCCATCAGATCCCGGGCATACAGTGGGCGCTGGGTATGCAGCACCCGGGCGATGCGGCTGAAGTGCCAGGCGCAGAAGTGGCCGACCGGGTTATCCGGATGCTGGCGGGCGATTTTTTCCAGGGCGCCGATCTGTTTATCCATCTGGAAACGCTGCGGAAAACGATGATAGAGCATGTCATCCGCCAGCACCCGCAGGCGGGCGGCGACGGTCTGCGCGTTCCAGCGGATCACCGCTTCGGCATGGCTGCGCTCAACCAGCTTTTGCACCTCTTCCGGCTGATGCAGGCTGACCGAAATATGCTCCTGTAGATCCAGCCCCATCTGGAACGCTCGCAGAAGACGTTTGTGGTCGTTACGTTGGTTGGCGGCCAGCATATGCATCTGCTGATAGCACTGGGTGATTAAATCGACCACCTTCTGCTGGCGGATGAGCAGCGGCGGCAGGGCGGTTGAGGGATCGGTATGCTGGGTCAACAGGCTATATTTGGCTTCGCAATAATTGGCCAGTTCCCGGTAGAGCAGACTGAGCGACTCCCGCAGCGGCTGTTCGCGCCACAGCCAGAACCAGAACCAGTTAAACACGCCGTACCATAGCGTGCCGAAGGCGTAGATCAGCAGCGGCTCCCAGACGGGCATATTGCCCGCCAGGCTCAGGGTAAAGATGGCGGCGATCAGCGACGCGGGCAGCAGGCGCGCGTGCAGCGAACTGATTTCCGCGGTGACGCCGAGCAATAGCGCCAGGCCGCTGAGAATAAGCGGCAAAGGTATGGTCTGGGCGAGCAGCAGCTGCACCACCAGGCTGCATCCGGCAAACAGACAGCCGCCGATAATCAGACGCTTAAAAAAGCGCTTATGCGGAGTGTCGAGACCGGCGATATTGCAGCAGGCGGGAACTAAGGAAAACAGGAGTCCCTGCTGGAGATGGCCGAGCAGAAGACCGATGGCCACAGGCAGACACAGCACCAGCGTTTGCCGCAGTGCATAGTTGACTTCCGGGTGGTAAATCAGCCTGCGCCACATGAGGGAAAAACAAAAACGGCGTACTGCAGGAGCAATACGCCGCTTAGCAACTTAACGGGTGCCGTAGACGACGATAGTTTTACCGTGGGCGGAAATCAGGTTCTGATCTTCCAGCATTTTCAAAATACGGCCAACGGTTTCACGAGAGCAGCCGACGATCTGACCAATTTCCTGACGGGTAATTTTAATTTGCATACCGTCCGGGTGGGTCATGGCATCGGGTTGCTTCGCCAGGTTCAGCAGCGTCTGGGCGATACGGCCCGTCACGTCGAGGAAGGCGAGGTTGCCCACTTTCTCAGACGTCACCTGCAGACGGCGAGCCATTTGCGAAGAGAGACGCATCAGAATGTCCGGGTTCACCTGGATCAGCTGACGGAATTTCTTATAAGAGATCTCGGCCACTTCACATGCGGTTTTCGCCCGTACCCAGGCGCTACGCTCCTGACCCTCTTCAAACAGGCCTAATTCACCGATGAAATCGCCCTGGTTGAGGTAGGAGAGGATCATCTCTTTACCTTCTTCATCCTTGATGAGTACAGCCACGGAGCCTTTAACGATGTAGTACAGCGTTTCTGCTTTCTCACCCTGGTGGATCAGCGTGCTCTTTGATGGGTACTTATGAATGTGGCAATGAGACAAGAACCATTCAAGGGTAGGGTCTGTTTGCGGTTTGCCAAGCACCATGCGCGGTTATCCTCTGTTATAAGCTATCTCCGGGCGCCGACACTACACGGCGTCCGGGCATGCAATCGTATTGTTTCCCTATACCTGGGAAGCTGGCTGATGATTTTTCGACAGCCTGTAATGTGAACTCCTCTGCATACATGCAGTACATCAATGTATTACTGTAGCATCCAGACTGTTTTAGCATAGCTTTCGCCGCATGTCTCCTGGTGTCTCGCTTCAGCATGACGCAGGTCGCCTTCCGTTGCGAGAATTGTTATGTGCGCGTAATCTGACAGGAATATTGCGATACTGGAGTTAAATTTTATGCAAGCGCGTGTGAAATGGGTTGAAGGGTTAACCTTTATCGGGGAGTCCGCGTCAGGACACCAGATTCTGATGGATGGCAACTCCGGAGATAAGGCGCCCAGCCCGATGGAGATGGTGCTGATGGCGGCGGGCGGTTGCAGTGCGATCGATGTGGTCTCTATTTTGCAAAAAGGTCGTCACGACGTGACCAACTGCGAAGTGAAACTGACCTCTGAGCGTCGGGAAGAGGCGCCGCGCCTGTTCACGCATATTAATCTGCACTTTATCGTCACCGGTAAGGCGCTGAAAGATGCCGCAGTCTCCCGCGCGGTGGATCTGTCGGCAGAGAAATACTGCTCGGTGGCGCTGATGCTGGAAAAAGCGGTGAAGATCACCCACTCCTATGAAGTGATCGAGGCGTAGTCTTCGCCTGCTGATGTGAATGATCTCAACCCCGGCCTGGCCGGGGTTTTTTCTGTTAGCCGATCTTTCGGCCTTCCATCAGACGCTCGACCAGCGGCGCCATAATAAGCTCCATCGCCAGCCCCATTTTACCGCCCGGCACCACCAGGGTGTTCATGTGCGAAATAAACGAGCCCTGTAGCATCGCCAGCAGCCAGGGGAAGTCGATGTTCTGCAGATTGCGGAAATGGATCACCACAAAGCTCTCGTCCAGAGAGGGGATCGCTTTCGCGGCAAACGGGTTGGAGGTGTCCACCGTCGGCACGCGCTGGAAGTTGATGTGGGTGCGGGAAAACTGCGGGGTGATGAAGTTAATGTAATCTTCCATCGATCGGACGACGGAATCCATCACCGCCTCCCGGGAGTGGCCGCGTTCGCTGGTGTCGCGAATGAGTTTCTGGATCCACTCCAGGTTAACGATAGGCACGACCCCGACCAGCAGGTCGACATGGCTGGCGACATCATGCTGCGGCGTGACAACCCCGCCGTGCAGCCCCTCATAGAACAGCACGTCCGTCGGCTCCGGCAGCGGCTGCCATGGGGTGAAGGTTCCCGGCACCTGATTCCACGGCACGGCTTCGTCATAGGTGTGCAGGTATTTACGCGACTGGCCTTTGCCATGGCGGCCATAGTCGACAAAGGTCTGCTCCAGCAGGCCGAAGTCGTTCGCCTCCGGGCCAAAGTAGCTGATATGTTTGCCCTGATCCCGCGCTTTGCGGATCGCCATGTCCATTTCCGGGCGGGTGTAGCGATGAAAGCTGTCGCCTTCCACCTCCGCGGCGTGCAGATTTAGCTGCGCGAAGATTTTGCGAAAGGCGAGGCTGGTGGTGGTAGTGCCCGCGCCGCTGGAGCCCGTGACGGCGATCACCGGATGTTTGGCAGACATAACAACTCCCTGGTTAAACGATGTAGTGGCGTCGCCTTAGCCGTTAAACAGGGCGCGCGGCATAATATTGACCGTCTCATGCAGTTCCGACCACACGAGGACCGCCTCTCCGCGTTTCAGCTGCTGTTTTACATCGGCGACTTTATCGGCAAGTGAACGTTCATGTTCACCATAATCGGTGCCTTCGCGTAACACAAAGCTTTCAATCAGGTTATCCAGCGTTTCGGGATCCAGATCCTGCCAGGGAATAATCATACGGGAACCTCCAGCCAGCGGTTTAACCAGTCGGGAATACGTCTTTCCAGCCACATCTCCGGTTTACGCAGGGTGCCGCCGACGAAGCCGACGTGGCCGCCTTGTTCAGTCAATTGATACTCAACGTTCGCCGGCAGTTGCTCCTGCGGGGGAATGGAGTGGTGGTCCATAAACGGGTCGTCTTTCGCATGGATGATGAGCGTCGGCTTAGTGATATCGCTGAGCCGCGGCATAGCGCTGCATTGCCGGTAATAATCCAGCGCATCGGCGAAACCATGGATTTTGGCGGTGATCATGTCGTCAAATTCCCGGATGCGGCGCATCCCTTTGAGCTGGCGTAAATCGACGGGCAGCGAGCCAGGATACGCTTTCAACTTACGTGAGGCGTTGGCTTTTAACAGATTGAGCAGATAGCGCTGATAAACTCGCGAGAAGCCCTTATCCATATGATAGCTGCAGGCTTCCAGCATGAAAGGCGCGGAAACGATCACCGCCGCATCCAGCGGGCAGCGGTCGCCTTCTTCTGCCAGCAGGCAGCCCAGCATGTTGCCGCCCAGCGAATAGCCGACGGCGGCGGTCGGCGCGGGGCCAAACTCGCGCTGCAGCCAGTGGAGAAACCAGGTGCCATCTTCCGTTTCGCCGGAGTGATAGATGCGGTGATTGCGGTTAGGTTCGCCGCTGCAGCCGCGAAAGTGCATGACCACGCCCAGCCAGCCGCGCTGCATCGCCGCGTGGATCAGGCCATGGGCATACGGGCTGTGCAGACTCCCTTCCAGACCATGAAAGACGACGAGGCGCGGCTTGTGGCGCGCCTGGTGCGGGTCTTCGCTCCAGGCGAGATCGACAAAATCGCCGTCCGGCAGCTCAAGGCGCTGCCAGTGCGGGGTAAAGCGCAATTTACGGCGGATCAGCCGCGGCAGCATGGTTTGCAGATGACGATTGCCCACGCCGCGCATGGGATGGAACTCACGCGAATCGTTTTCGGGGGGCGTCATGTCTGTGGGGATGATTTCAACCATAGCACCAGAATAATTAATAAACGTGATGATGACTATACCGCGCAGGGCGCGCGGGAGTTAGCCAATATGTGGCCTTGTGGCCAATGACGCCCGGTGACACCGAAAACAAACCATTGATGTCATTGATGGCCTGAGCATGGGAATGGCAGAAACCCATTCTGCCCGCGCCGTCGCAGGCAGAATGATGAGGCGGCGTTAGCCTTCCTGAAGCATGCGCTCCAGCTGCTCTTGAGCCTCCAGCCAGGCCATTTCGCACTCTTCCAGCCCGGATTTCGCGCTGGCCTGCTGCTGCAGGCATTCAGTCAGTTCCGCTTTCCGCGAGGCGTCGTAGAGTTCGCTGTCGCCAAGTTTCTCTTCCGCACTGGCCAGCTGCGCGTTGAGCTTGTCCATCTCTTTCTCCAGACGGGCGATCTCTTTGCGCAGCGGTTGGGTCTGGCTGCGCAGCTCCGCTTCCCGACGCTTCTGGTCTTTGCGCGCTTGCGCGCTGTTGCCGCTCTCTTTTGGCGCGTCGCCGCTCTGGGACTCCTGTTTTTGCGAGTCGCTGAGCCACTGCTGATAATCGTCCAGATCGCCGTCGAACGGTTCGACTTTGCCATCGTGGACAAGGTACAGATCGTCGGTGGTGGAGCGGATCAGGTGGCGATCGTGCGATACGACCACCAGCGCCCCTTCAAAGTCGATCAGCGCTTCGGTTAAGGCCTGACGCATATCGAGGTCGAGATGGTTGGTCGGTTCGTCGAGCAGCAGCAGGTTAGGGCGCTGCCAGACGATCAGGGCCAGCACCAGACGCGCCTTTTCTCCACCGGAGAAGCGGCGGGTCTCTTCGCTGACCTTATCCCCCTGGAAACCAAAGCCGCCAAGGTAATCGCGCAGCTTCTGCTCCAGCTCCTGCGGCGCCAGGCGCGCCAGGTGCTGCAGCGGCGACTCATCGGCGCGCAGGAACTCCAGCTGATGCTGGGCGAAGTAGCCGAGCTTGATGCCTTTGGCGAGGCCGATCTCGCCGCTCACGGGCTGGAGTTCGCCAGCCAGCAGCTTAATCAGCGTCGATTTCCCTGCGCCGTTGCGGCCCAGCAGGCCGATACGCGACCCCGGCACCAGATTGAGCTTAATGGAGTCGAGGATAATACGCTCGCCATAGCCGGCGCTGACTTTCTCCATCTTCAGCAGCGGGTTTGGCAGGCTCTCCGGCTGGCGGAAGCTGAAGTGGAACGGGTTATCCACGTGCGCCGGGGCGATGAGTTCCATCCGCTCCAGCATTTTAATACGGCTCTGCGCCTGCTTGGCTTTGGTGGCTTTGGCGCGGAAGCGATCGATATAGCTTTGCAGATGCGCGACACGCTGCTGCTGGCTTTCGTACATCGCCTGCTGCTGAGCGAGCCGGGTGGCGCGCTGCACTTCAAACGAGCTGTAGTTGCCGGTGTACTCAAACATCGTCTGCTGTTCGATATGGATAATTTTGTCGACGATAGGATCGAGGAAATCGCGATCGTGGGAGATCAGGATCAGCGTCCCCGTGTAGCCCTTCAGCCACTTCTCCAGCCAGATCACCGCATCAAGGTCGAGGTGGTTAGTCGGTTCATCGAGCAGCAGCAGATCGGAGCGGCAGATCAGCGCCTGCGCGAGGTTAAGACGCATACGCCAGCCGCCGGAAAAATCGCTGACCGGCCGCTCGAGCTGTTCATTGCTGAAACCCAGGCCGTGCAGCAGGCTGGCGGCGCGGGAGCGGATGGTCCAGGCGTCGATGGCGTCCAGCTTGCCGTGGACGGTAGCGATGGCATGGCCGTCGTTGCGCTCGTTAGCCTGCTGGAGCGCGGCTTCCAGCTGGCGATATTCGCGATCGCCGTCAATGACATAATCGATTGCCGGCTGCGGCAGGGCCGGGGTTTCCTGATTCACCCAGGCCAGCTGCCAGTTGCCGGGAAAGGTCATACTGCCGCCGTCAGCGCTTATCTCGTTTTTCAAAAGCGATAGCAGCGTCGATTTCCCGCAGCCGTTTTTCCCCACCAGACCGACCTTCTGGCCAGGGTTGATGGTAGCGGTGGCGTTGTCCAGCAGGACGCGTACGCCGCGACGAATTTGTAACGAGGAGAAAACAATCATAAGGCGCCGTATGTTCAGACTATGTTAATTTGTCATTATGATAATGTAGTGTGGAAGCGAATCGCTTCACCGGGCCGCCATGGTAGCCCAAAACGAAGACGATACACAAAGTCATTCTGGCTGTGTCAAAACGCCAGGGCTGTGCAGGCCGCCAGAAGACCTACGGGAGGGGAATGATGTCTCAGACAGCGAAAGTGTTGCTGCTGTATGCCCACCCAGAATCTCAGGATTCCGTGGCCAACCGGGTTTTATTACAACCGGCCTTACAGTTGCCAAACGTCACCGTGCACGATCTCTACGCGCACTATCCGGATTTTTTTATCGATATTGCTCACGAACAGGACCTGCTGCGCCAGCATGAGGTGATCGTTTTCCAGCATCCTTTATATACCTGGAGCTGTCCGGCGCTGCTCAAGGAGTGGCTGGATCGTGTCTTAAGCCGCGGCTTCGCCAGCGGCGCCGGAGGGAACGAACTGGCGGGAAAGTACTGGCGCAGCGTGATCACCACCGGCGAACCTGAGAGCGCCTACCGTCGCGATGCGAATCGCTATCCGATGAACGATATTTTACGTCCTTTTGAACTGACCGCCGGCATGTGCCGTATGCACTGGATGAGCCCCATTATCGTCTACTGGGCCCGGCGGCAACAGCCAGAGGAGCTGCGCAGCCGCGCCCTGGCCTATCGGGACTGGCTGGCCAACCCCCTTGCCGCCGGAGGTGTCCATGGCGGGATTTGATTTGCTGCTGGCGGGGGTGCTGTTTTTGTTCGCGGCCGTTATCGCCGTCCCTCTGGCTTCAAGACTGGGAATTGGCGCGGTGTTGGGCTATCTGCTGGCCGGGATCGCCATAGGTCCGTGGGGGCTCGGGTTTATCAGCGATGTGGATGAAATTCTCCATTTCTCTGAACTCGGCGTGGTGTTTCTGATGTTTATCATCGGCCTGGAGCTCAATCCCGCCAAGCTATGGCGGCTGCGAAGCTCCATCTTCGGCGTTGGCGCGGCGCAGGTGATGCTCAGCGCGGCGATCCTCGGCGGTCTTTTGATGACGACAGGATTTTCATGGCAGGCGGCGGTGGTTGGCGGGATCGGCCTGGCGATGTCCTCTACCGCGATGGCACTGCAGCTGATGCGCGAGAAGGGAATGAGCCGCAGCGAATCAGGGCAGTTAGGCTTTTCGGTCCTGCTGTTTCAGGATCTGGCGGTGATCCCGGCGCTGGCGCTGGTGCCTCTGCTGGCGGGTTCCGCGGATGAGCATGTGAACTGGCTAACGGTCGGCATGAAGGTCCTGGCGTTTGCCGGGATGCTGATTGGCGGACGCTATTTGCTGCGGCCGGTGTTCCGCTTTATCGCCAGCTCCGGGGTCAGGGAAGTGTTCACTGCCGCCACGCTGCTGCTGGTCCTTGGATCCGCCCTGTTTATGGAGGCGCTGGGGCTGTCGATGGCGCTGGGTACCTTTATCGCCGGCGTGCTGCTGGCGGAAAGTGAGTATCGCCATGAACTGGAGATCGCCATCGATCCGTTCAAGGGGTTGCTGCTTGGGTTGTTCTTTATCTCCGTCGGTATGGCGCTGAACCTTGGCGTGCTGTACACCCATCTGCTGTGGGTGGCGGTGAGCGTGGCGGTGCTGGTGGCGGTAAAAATGCTGGTGCTCTATCTGCTGGCCCGTCTCTATGGCCTGCGGAGTTCCGAGCGTATGCAGTTTGCGGGCGTATTAAGCCAGGGCGGCGAGTTCGCGTTTGTCCTCTTTTCGCTGCCCGCTTCTCAGCGGTTGTTCCAGCACGACCAGATGGCGCTGCTGCTGGTGGCCGTCACCTTGTCGATGATGACCACGCCGCTGCTGATGAAAGGGATCGATAAGATACTGTCGCGACGCCTGAATCCAGCGGAGGATACCGATGAGGCGCCGTGGGTAGAGGACGATAAACCGCAGGTGATTATTGTTGGCTTTGGCCGTTTCGGCCAGGTCATCGGTCGCCTGCTGATGGCCAATAAGATGCGTATTACGGTGCTGGAGCGAGACATCAGCGCGGTGAATCTGATGCGCAACTATGGCTATAAAGTCTATTTTGGCGACGCCACCCAGCTGGAACTGCTGCGCTCGGCGGGGGCGGAGGAGGCGCAGTCGATCGTCATTACCTGTAATGAGCCGGAAGACACCATGCGGCTGGTGGAGATGTGTCAACAACACTTTCCACATCTGCACATCCTGGCGCGCGCTCGCGGGCGCGTCGAGGCGCATGAGCTGCTGCAGGCCGGCGTGACGCAGTTTTCCCGTGAGACTTTCTCCAGCGCGCTGGAGCTGGGGCGTAAAGCGCTCATCACCCTCGGGATGCATCCTCACCAGGCTCAGCGCGCGCAGCTGCACTTCCGACGCCTCGATATGCGAATGCTGCGTGAGTTAATGCCGGTGCATACTGATACGGTACAGATATCACGCGTGCGGGAAGCCCGGCGCGAACTGGAAGAGATTTTTCAGCGCGAAATGCAGAAAGAGAGCCGGCAGCTGGACGGCTGGGACGAGTTTGAATAAAGGTAAATCATATGGCAGTACGTAAACGTTTTATTGCCGGGGCGAAATGTCCGGCGTGCCAGGCGCAGGATTCACTGGCGATGTGGCGTGAAAATAATGTCGATGTTGTTGAATGCGTTAAGTGCGGTCATCAGATGCGTGAGGCGGATAAAGAGGCCCGTGAGCATGTACGCAAAGAGGAGCAGGTGATTGGCATTTTTCATCCCGACTAGCGTTATCCGTCGGCTTTTTTTAAGCTAAAGGGTACACGGCAGCAGAATTCCGCTACAATCTGCGCCACTATTCTTCCCATCTCAGGAGATATCATGAAAGTAGCAAAAGACCTGGTGGTCAGCCTGGCCTATCAGGTACGTACAGAAGACGGTGTGTTGGTTGATGAGTCTCCGGTAAGCGCGCCGCTGGATTACCTGCACGGTCACGGCTCCCTGATTTCCGGCCTGGAAAACGCGCTGGATGGCCACGAAGTGGGCGACAAATTTGACGTAGCCGTTGGCGCTAACGACGCTTACGGTCAGTATGACGAAAACCTGGTGCAGCGTGTACCGAAAGACGTCTTCATGGGCGTTGATGAACTGCAGGTTGGCATGCGCTTCCTGGCGGAAACCGATCAGGGTCCGGTACCAGTAGAGATTACTGAAGTTGAAGACGACCACGTTGTGGTTGATGGCAACCACATGCTGGCAGGCCAGAACCTGAAGTTCAATGTGGAAGTTGTCGCCATCCGCGAAGCGACCGCTGAAGAGCTGGAGCACGGTCACGTGCACGGCGCGCATGGTCATGATCACGACCACGATCATGGTCACGATGGCTGCTGCGGCGGTCACGGTCACGACCACGATCATGGCCACGACCATGGTAAAGGCGGCTGCGGCGGCCACGGTGGCTGCGGTTGCCACTAATCTTCGCGCTTCGGCACGAAGACGACAAAAAAGCGGGGAGACCCGCTTTTTTTACGCCTCAATAATGCGGCGGCGGCGTCTCTTCGGCCTGGGAGGCGATATGGGAGGGTTGGGTCGCCTTCAGCTTCTCGATCATCAGACGCATATGCTCGCGCATCTTCGCCATCTCAATCTCGTGGGCGGTCACGGTTGTATTGAGGTCTTCGATGGTGATTTCCTGAAACGCCAGCCGGCTTTCCAGCTCCGCAAGGCGCGTTTCTAATGTGCTATCGTGCATGGGTAACCTCTTTAGTCTGATCCTGCGGGCGGATTCTACTTAAGTTTCCCCCGGCGCGCAGCATCGCTGCGTCCTACAGGAAACTTATTCATACAAAAATAGTCCTAAAAGAGGCGATATTCAGGAACGTCCGTATGTAGATTTTAACGGCGACGTTCTATAGTACGTTTTTTGCTTTTTACGATAACCCTGGGGTGAGAGGCCCCGGCCCTGGAGAAATGGATGAAATCACTGTTTAAAGTAACGCTGCTGGCGACCACAATGGCCGTCGCCCTGAATGCACCGCTGACCTTTGCTGCAGATACCGCGGCGAAAGCAGCCCCGGCGGCTGAGAGTAAATCGGCATTTAAAAATGACGATCAGAAATCGGCCTATGCGCTGGGCGCGTCCCTGGGGCGTTACATGGAAAACTCCCTGAAAGAACAAGAAAAACTCGGCATTAAGCTGGATAAAGCCCAGCTGATCGCCGGCGTACAGGACGCGTTTGCCGATAAGAGCAAACTGTCCGACCAGGAGATCGAACAGACTCTGCAGGCCTTTGAAACGCGCGTGAAGACCGCGGCTCAGCAGAAAATGGAAAAAGACGCCACTGAGAACGAAACCAAAGGTAAAGCTTTCCGTGACAGCTTTGCCAAAGAGAAGGGCGTGAAAACGTCGAAAACTGGCCTGCTGTATAAAGTCGAGAAAGAAGGCACTGGCGATGCGCCGAAAGACAGCGACACCGTGGTGGTTAACTACAAAGGTACGCTGATCGACGGCAAAGAGTTTGATAACTCTTATACCCGCGGCGAGCCGCTCTCTTTCCGTCTCGACGGGGTGATCCCGGGCTGGACTGAAGGCCTGAAGAACATCAAGAAAGGCGGCAAAATCAAGCTGGTCATTCCGCCAGATCTGGCCTACGGCAAAACCGGCGTCCCGGGCATCCCGGCCAACTCTACGCTGGTCTTTGATGTAGAGCTGCTGGATATCAAACCGGCGCCGAAGGCAGATGCTCAGCCGGAAGCCGCTGGCGATGCGAAAGCCGCGGACGCGAAAGCTGACGCTAAGAAGTAATCGGGTTCAGGCCGCCGTCTCGTCAGAGGCGGCGGCTTTTTTATTGAGCGCAGATATAATTAAAACTGGAAAGATCCTCAGGCGCTGTATTACTTTAGATAGCTTAATAATGATGATGAGCCTGCCCTGACAATAACGACAGGCTCCTGAAAAGGAGTGCTTTTTTTCATGTCCAGGTCGCTTTTAACCAACGAAACCAGCGAGCTTGACCTGCTGGATCAACGTCCCTTTGACCAGACCGATTTCGATATTCTTAAATCTTATGAAGCGGTGGTGGACGGGTTGGCGATGCTCATCGGTTCGCACTGTGAAATCGTGCTGCATTCTTTGCAGGATCTGAAATGCTCTGCCATCCGTATCGCCAATGGTGAACATACCGGCCGCCAAATCGGTTCACCGATTACCGATCTTGCGCTGCGCATGCTGCACGATATGACGGGCGCCGATAGCAGCGTTTCCAAATGCTACTTTACCCGCGCCAAAAGCGGCGTCCTGATGAAGTCGGTGACGATTGCCATCCGCAACCGCGATCACCGGGTGATTGGTCTGCTGTGCATCAATATGAATCTGGATGTGCCTTTTTCCCAGATCATGAGCACCTTTATTCCGCCAGAAACGCCCGAGGTTAACTCGCCGGTGAACTTTGCTTCCTCGGTTGACGATCTGGTCGCCCAGACTCTGGAATTCACCATCGAAGAGGTGAATGCCGATCGCAGCGTGTCCAACAATGCTAAAAACCGTCAAATCGTGCTGAATCTCTACGAGAAAGGGATCTTCGATATTAAAGACGCCATTAACCAGGTGGCCGATCGTCTGAACATCTCCAAGCACACCGTCTACCTCTATATTCGCCAGTTCAAAAGCGGCGATTTCCAGGGGCTGGATAAGTAATGCGTTTTGCCCTCACGGTGACCGGCCCTGCCTATGGCACGCAGCAGGCGAGCAGCGCCTGGCAATTTGCGCAGGCCGTGCTGCAGGAAGGCCATGAGCTGGCGTGCGTTTTTTTCTATCGCGAAGGCGTGCTTAACGCTAACCAGCTGACGGCGCCCGCCAGCGATGAGTTCGATCTGGTGCGCGGGTGGCAATCCCTCCACGATGAGCACGGCGTCGCGCTGCATATCTGCGTGGCGGCCGCCCTGCGTCGTGGCGTAACGGACGAGCGCGAAGCGCAACAGCTCGCTCTGCCTGGCCATAATCTGCAGCCGGGTTTTACGTTGAGCGGACTTGGCGCGCTGGCGGAAGCGGCGCTTACTTGCGATCGGATGGTACAGTTTTGATGAAACGTGTGGCTTTCGTTTTTTCCTCCGCGCCGCACGGCAGCGCCGCCGGCAGGGAAGGCCTCGACGCCTTATTAGCCACCTCCGCCCTCACCGACGAGATTGGCGTATTTTTCGTGGGCGACGGCGTGTTTCAGCTGTTGCCCGCCCAGCGGCCTGGCGCTGTGCTGGCCCGCGATTACATCGCCACTTTTAAACTGCTGTCGCTATATGATATCGACCAGTGCTGGCTGTGCGCCGAGTCGGCGCGAGAGCGCGGCCTGGACCCCGCGACACCGTGGGTGGTGGATGTCGAATGCCTGGCGCCGGATGCCCTGCGCGCCCGTCTGCATGAATTTGATGTGATTTTGCGTTTCTGAGGCCCCCATGCTCCATACGCTCAGTGTTTCTCCCTGGCATGCCGATATCGCAGCAATGCTTCGCTTGATGGAGCAGGGTGACGATCTGTTACTGCTGTCTGATGGCGTCGCGGCGGCTATCGCCGGCGGTCGCTTCCTTGAGATCCTGCAATCCGCCCCCATAACCCTTTACGTGCTGCAAGACGACGTTGACGCCCGCGGGCTAACTGGTCAAATTGCGGACAGTGTCGGCAGGGTTAGCTATACTGATTTCGTCAGACTCACAGTCAAACATGCCGGTCAGTTGGCCTGGTGATGGCGGGATCGTTGTATATTTCTTGACACCTTTTCGGCACCGCCCTAAAATTCTGCGTCCTCATAATATATGAGGCGATTTATTACGTGTTTACGAAGCAAAAGCTAAAACCAGGAGCTATTTAATGGCAACAATTAACCAGCTGGTACGCAAACCACGCGCGCGCAAAGTTGCAAAGAGCAACGTGCCAGCGCTGGAAGCCTGCCCGCAGAAACGTGGCGTATGTACTCGCGTATATACCACCACTCCTAAGAAACCGAACTCCGCACTGCGTAAAGTTTGCCGTGTGCGTCTGACTAACGGTTTCGAAGTCACCTCCTACATCGGTGGTGAAGGTCACAACCTGCAGGAGCACTCCGTGATCCTGATCCGTGGCGGTCGTGTTAAAGACCTTCCGGGTGTTCGTTACCACACCGTTCGTGGTGCGCTTGACTGCTCCGGCGTTAAAGACCGTAAGCAGGCTCGCTCCAAGTACGGCGTGAAGCGTCCTAAGGCTTAATGGTTCTCCGTTAAGTAAGGCCAAACTGATTTATCTTAATGTCATACTAAACTCTTAGAGTTTTGGACAATCCTGAATTAACAACGGAGTATTTCCATGCCACGTCGTCGCGTCATTGGTCAGCGTAAAATTCTGCCGGATCCGAAGTTCGGATCAGAACTGCTGGCTAAATTTGTCAATATCCTGATGGTAGATGGTAAAAAATCTACTGCAGAAACTATCGTATACAGCGCGCTGGAGACCCTGGCTCAGCGTTCTGGTAAATCTGAACTGGAAGCCTTCGAAGTTGCGCTCGAAAACGTGCGCCCGACTGTCGAAGTTAAGTCCCGCCGCGTAGGTGGTTCTACTTATCAGGTTCCAGTTGAAGTTCGTCCGGTCCGTCGTAATGCCCTGGCAATGCGTTGGATCGTTGAAGCTGCTCGTAAACGCGGTGATAAATCCATGGCTCTGCGCCTGGCGAACGAACTCACTGATGCTGCAGACAACAAAGGTACTGCAGTTAAGAAACGTGAAGACGTTCACCGTATGGCCGAAGCCAACAAGGCGTTCGCTCACTACCGTTGGTAATCCCTTCGGAGTCATAGTCACCAGGCGGGCGCTTCAGATGAGTCGCCCGCTCTGGATAACTTAACTGAACGCCTAAAGAAATAAACGAGGAATCAAATGGCTCGTACAACACCCATCGCACGCTACCGTAACATCGGTATCAGTGCGCACATCGACGCCGGTAAAACCACTACTACCGAACGTATTCTGTTCTACACCGGTGTAAACCACAAAATCGGTGAAGTTCATGACGGCGCCGCTACCATGGACTGGATGGAGCAGGAGCAGGAACGTGGTATCACCATCACTTCCGCTGCGACTACTGCATTCTGGTCTGGTATGGCTAAGCAGTATGAACCGCACCGTGTAAACATCATCGACACCCCGGGGCACGTTGACTTCACTATCGAAGTAGAACGTTCCATGCGTGTTCTTGATGGTGCGGTAATGGTTTACTGCGCAGTTGGTGGTGTTCAGCCGCAGTCTGAAACCGTATGGCGTCAGGCAAACAAATATAAAGTTCCGCGCATCGCGTTCGTTAACAAAATGGACCGCATGGGCGCTAACTTCCTGAAAGTTGTTGGTCAGATCAAAACCCGTCTGGGCGCGAACCCGGTTCCGCTGCAGCTGGCAATTGGTGCTGAAGAAGGTTTCACCGGCGTTGTTGACCTGGTGAAAATGAAAGCCATCAACTGGAACGATGCAGACCAGGGCGTAACCTTCGAATACGAAGATATCCCGGCTGACATGCAGGATCTGGCTGACGAATGGCACCAGAACCTGATCGAGTCCGCAGCTGAAGCTTCTGAAGAGCTGATGGAAAAATACCTGGGTGGTGAAGAACTGACTGAAGAAGAGATCAAAAAAGCTCTGCGTCAGCGCGTTCTGAACAACGAAATCATCCTGGTAACCTGTGGTTCTGCGTTCAAGAACAAAGGTGTTCAGGCGATGCTGGATGCGGTAATTGACTACCTGCCATCCCCTGTTGACGTTCCGGCGATCAACGGCATCCTGGACGACGGTAAAGATACTCCGGCTGAGCGTCACGCAAGCGACGACGAGCCGTTCTCTGCACTGGCGTTCAAAATCGCTACTGACCCGTTCGTGGGCAACCTGACCTTCTTCCGCGTGTACTCCGGTGTGGTTAACTCTGGTGATACCGTACTGAACTCCGTGAAAGCTGCACGTGAGCGTTTCGGTCGTATCGTACAGATGCACGCTAACAAACGTGAAGAGATCAAAGAAGTTCGCGCGGGCGACATCGCTGCTGCAATCGGTCTGAAAGACGTAACTACTGGTGACACCCTGTGTAACCCGGATGCGCCGATCATTCTGGAGCGTATGGAATTCCCTGAGCCGGTAATCTCCATCGCCGTTGAGCCGAAAACCAAAGCTGACCAGGAAAAAATGGGTCTGGCTCTGGGTCGTCTGGCTAAAGAAGACCCGTCTTTCCGCGTATGGACTGACGAAGAGTCTAACCAGACCATTATCGCCGGTATGGGTGAGCTGCACCTCGACATCATCGTTGACCGTATGAAGCGTGAATTCAACGTTGAAGCGAACGTCGGTAAACCTCAGGTTGCTTACCGTGAAGCAATTCGCGCGAAAGTTACCGATATCGAAGGTAAACACGCCAAGCAGTCTGGTGGTCGTGGTCAGTACGGTCACGTTGTGATCGACATGTACCCGCTGGAGCCGGGCTCTAACCCGAAAGGTTACGAGTTCATCAACGACATCAAAGGTGGTGTAATTCCTGGCGAATACATCCCGGCCGTTGATAAAGGCATCCAGGAACAGCTGAAAGCTGGTCCGCTGGCAGGTTACCCGGTAGTTGATATGGGTATCCGTCTGCACTTCGGTTCTTACCACGACGTTGACTCCTCTGAGCTGGCGTTTAAACTGGCTGCGTCTATTGCCTTTAAAGAAGGCTTTAAGAAAGCAAAACCAGTTCTGCTTGAGCCGATCATGAAGGTTGAAGTAGAAACTCCGGAAGAGAACACTGGTGACGTTATCGGTGACTTGAGCCGTCGTCGCGGTATGCTGCGCGGTCAGGAATCCGAAGTAACCGGCGTTAAGATCCACGCTGAAGTACCGCTGTCCGAAATGTTCGGTTATGCAACTCAGCTGCGTTCTCTGACCAAAGGTCGTGCATCATACACCATGGAATTCCTGAAGTATGATGATGCGCCGAACAACGTTGCTCAGGCCGTTATTGAAGCCCGTGGTAAATAATCCACAGGATTAAAACCTAAGTCCCGTGCTCTCTCCGAAGGGGAGAGCACTATAGTAAGGAATATAGCCGTGTCTAAAGAAAAATTTGAACGTACAAAACCGCACGTCAACGTTGGTACTATCGGCCACGTTGACCATGGTAAAACTACCCTGACTGCTGCCATCACTACCGTTCTGGCTAAAACCTACGGTGGTTCCGCTCGCGCATTCGACCAGATCGATAACGCGCCGGAAGAAAAAGCTCGTGGTAT
>NZ_JAKKOM010000160.1:0-330 GCF_021739525.1 Klebsiella sp. 2019SCSN059
CGTCTCAGCGATTTTGAGGCCGCCAGCACCGGCAGTTTCAGCGGCCCCTGATCCAGTGGTGATTTGGGGTTGTAGGCCGGGTCAGGCGCAGCCGCCACCCGGCAATATGTTGGGCACGGAAACGACGACCGGACGGTTCCCTCTCCCTCCGGGAGAGGGTTAGGGTGAGGGGAAGCACTGCAGTGTGGTTGTTTATGTTATCTGTGGCTTCAGCGCACATTGCGCTCCCGGTTAGTCTTCTGCGTTATGTCTCTCATGGCGCAGGGAGCGCACAGGGGGCGGCCAGTCGCCGCCGCCCCCTGTACCCCCGGGCTCCGGCCAGCAAAATCG
>NZ_JAKKOM010000161.1:0-327 GCF_021739525.1 Klebsiella sp. 2019SCSN059
AACCCCAGGCCGGGTCAGGCGCAGCCGCCACCCGGCACAAAATCGGCTCTGCGCCTGCTGTCATCGCCCGGTGGCGCGGCGCTTGCCGGGTCTGTGAGGTGTAGGCCTGGGAGAGGACCTTGTAGGCCGGGTAAGGCGCAGCCGCCACCCGGCACAAAATCGGCTCTGTGCCTGCTGTCATCGCCCGGTGGCGCGGCGCTTGCCGGGTCTGCGAGGTGTAGGCCTGGGAGAGGACCCTCCAGGCCGGGTCAGGCGCAGCCGCCACCCGGCGGAATAACGGTACAAGCGTCAATTTCCCTGTGCATACTGCGCCTGGCAGGGCTACAA
>NZ_JAKKOM010000162.1:0-326 GCF_021739525.1 Klebsiella sp. 2019SCSN059
TCAACGGCGAGATGCAGCTTACGCCAGATACGGCGGCGTTCCTGGCCATGCTTTTTGACTTTCCACTCGCCTTCACCGAAGACCTTCAGCCCGGTGGAATCAATTACCAGGTGTGCGATTTCACCCCGGGTGGGCGTTTTGAAACTGACATTAACCGACTTTGCCCGCCTGCTGACACAGCTGTAATCCGGGCAGCGTAGCGGAACGTTCATCAGAGAAAAAATGGAATCAATAAAGCCCTGCGCAGCGCGCAGGGTCAGCCTGAATACGCGTTTAATGACCAGCACAGTCGTGATGGCAAGGTCAGAATAGCGCTGAGGTCTGCC
>NZ_JAKKOM010000163.1:0-320 GCF_021739525.1 Klebsiella sp. 2019SCSN059
AGCGCAGCGATGCGTTGAGCTAACCGGTACTAATGAACCGTGAGGCTTAACCTTACAACGCCGAAGATGTTTTGGCGATTTGAGAGAAGATTTTCAGCTTAGATTCAGAGTTGAGTACGCAATAATTTGCGCAGCAGCAAGGCGACAAGCGAAGGAAAGGAAGGAGCATACTGAAGTATGTGACTGACTTTGCGAGCGCAGGCAACGCAGCTGATGCGATAAAGCATTGCGTACTGAGCACAAAGAATTTGCCTGGCGGCACTAGCGCGGTGGTCCCACCTGACCCCATGCCGAACTCAGAAGTGAAACGCCGTAGCGCC
>NZ_JAKKOM010000164.1:0-304 GCF_021739525.1 Klebsiella sp. 2019SCSN059
TGGCTGTAATTATGACGACGCCGAGTCCCGACCAGACTGCATAAGCAACACCGACAGGGATGGATTTCAGAACCAGAGAAAGAAAATAAAATGCGATGCCATAACCGATTATGACAACGGCGGAAGGGGCAAGCTTAGTAAAGCCCTCGCTAGATTTTAATGCGGATGTTGCGATTACTTCGCCAACTATTGCGATAACAAGAAAAAGCCAGCCTTTCATGATATATCTCCCAATTTGTGTAGGGCTTATTATGCACGCTTAAAAATAATAAAAGCAGACTTGACCTGATAGTTTGGCTGTGAG
>NZ_JAKKOM010000165.1:0-297 GCF_021739525.1 Klebsiella sp. 2019SCSN059
TGGTGGGTCGTGCAGGATTCGAACCTGCGACCAATTGATTAAAAGTCAACTGCTCTACCAACTGAGCTAACGACCCGCTCTGGTACTACCTGAATAATTTCACTCGACACCAATATTGGAATTGGTGGGTCGTGCAGGATGACTCGGCTTCGCCTCGCCCTACGGGCCGTTGCTGACGCAACGCTATCCTTCACGTTCAACATCTGAGTTAAATGCTGAAATTGGTGGGTCGTGCAGGATTCGAACCTGCGACCAATTGATTAAAAGTCAACTGCTCTACCAACTGAGCTAACGACC
>NZ_JAKKOM010000166.1:0-290 GCF_021739525.1 Klebsiella sp. 2019SCSN059
CCTCGTAGGCCCGGTAAGCGCAGCGTCACCGGGCGATGACAGCAGGCACAGAGCCGATTTTGTGCCGGGTGGCGGCTGCGCCTGACCCGGCCTACCGTTCCCTCTCACAGGCTCATACCTCGTAGGCCCGGTAAGCGCAGCGCCACCGGGCGATGACAGCAGGCACGGAGCCGATTTTGTGCCGGGTGGCGGCTGCGCCTGACCCGGCCTGGAGTTCGTGCGACCTGTCGTTCATTTATTCACCAGCCTTGCTGAAACTGCCGGTGCTGACGGCCTCAAAATCGCTGAGA
>NZ_JAKKOM010000167.1:0-278 GCF_021739525.1 Klebsiella sp. 2019SCSN059
GAGTTTGTCCTGCGCATCTTCCAGCGACAGAAACCAGTGAATGTTCAGGCATTCATCCCGCAGACTGCCGTTAAATGGGTGATGCTGCCAACTTACTGATTTAGTGTATGATGGTGTTTTTGAGGTGCTCCAGTGGCTTCTGTTTCTATCAGCTGTCCCTCCTGTTCAGCTACTGACGGGGTGGTGCGTAACGGCAAAAGCACTGCCGGACATCAGCGCTATCTCTGCTCTCACTGCCGTAAAACATGGCAACTGCAGTTCACTTACACCGCTTCTCA
>NZ_JAKKOM010000168.1:0-275 GCF_021739525.1 Klebsiella sp. 2019SCSN059
GGCTTTGTTGAATAAATCGAACTTTTGCTGAGTTGAAGGATCAGATCACGCATCCTCCCGACAACACAGACCATTCCGTGGCAAAGCAAAAGTTCAGAATCACCAACTGGTCCACCTACAACAAAGCTCTCATCAACCGTGGCTCCCTCACTTTCTGGCTGGATGATGAGGCGATTCAGGCCTGGTATGAGTCGGCAACGCCTTCATCACGAGGAAGGCCCCAGCGCTATTCTGATCTCGCCATCACCACCGTTCTGGTGATTAAACGCGTATTC
>NZ_JAKKOM010000169.1:0-254 GCF_021739525.1 Klebsiella sp. 2019SCSN059
TGGCTCGACGACCGGACAGCGCAGCTGGCCGGGAGCCGAAGGTGTCCAGTATGGGTGTGCTTTTAAAGCCTTTAAGGTTTAAAAAGAGACATCACAGCAGGGAGAAGAAGAGGAAGCAGACAGACAGCAGGCAGCAAACAGGGAAGACGCGGAAAGGAAATGCGGGCGGCGCGTCAGGAGCCTGTACATAAATTTGTGTAATTGCCTGATTTTGATATGTTCAATTCAACATCACAGGCAGGTTACTTTATGGA